>NZ_JBFAON010000012.1:139838-184288 GCF_040659795.1 Pseudonocardia sp. NPDC049635 | reverse complement strand
ATCGCCTGCACCACGGCGACCGTGATCGCGGCGTCGCTGGGCATCTCGACGCTCGACGACATCACCCCGGAGCCGACGGGACGCCCGGAGGCTGTGGCCCCCCTCGCCGCGGCAGGCCGCCGGGGTCCTGCGGGTGCCCGGCCGCGCGGCCGACGGGCGCCGGGCCGCTCGGCCGCTGCCCGGAGGTCGCACCGGGCAGCGGCTGGTGCCCACCCGCCGCGGCGCCACCCTGGGCCGGCGCGGCGCCATCCTGCGCGGCGCCACCCTGCGCGGCGCCACCCTGCGCGGCGCCACTCTGGGCCTGCGCGGCGCCACCCGGCGCGGCGCCGTCCTGGGCCGGGGCAGCCGGCCCGGGGCCGCCCGGTGCTACGGCGCCACGTGGACCGGACGCGGACACCGCGCCGCCGCCCTGAGGACCGGTGGCGGAGACCTCCGCCGACCGGCCCGGCCGGGTCCCCTCCGCCGCGGCGTCCGTACCGGTGCCGACACCGGGTGCCGGATCCGCCGGGGGCCGCCCCGGGACGTCGCGGCCGCCGGACGCCGGGGTGCCCACCGGCGGAGTGCTGTTGTCCTGCGGCACACCGTTCGGTGGGGTCGCGACCGGCTCGTCGGCGTGGCCTGCCCCGTCCTGGCCGGTGCCGGGACCGGACCGGGCCTGCCCGGAGCCCGGGCCCCCGGACGCCGCCGCGGCCCGGCCGGACGCTCCGGGACCCGGGACACCGGGCACCTGCGAACCGCGCTGACCGGGTCCGGGCTGGTCGGGTCCGGGACGCTCGGGGCCCCGCGGACGCGGGCCGGCCGGCGTGAACAGCCCACCGGGCGGCATCGCACCGGGTGGCATCGGCCCGCGGGGCCCGGCGTCGCCGCGTGGCGGGCGCCCGCCGTCCTGGCGCACCGGTTCGTCGGACCGGGAGGCCCCGTTGCGCGCAGCACCGTTGCGCGGGACCCCGTTCGGCCGGTCGCCCGGCGCGGGCCGGAACGGTGACCTGGTGCCGTGGGTGCGGGGGTCCCAACCGGTCGAGGGCAACCGGTCGGGGCCGCGGCCGCCCGGCGTCGTCTCCCGCGGCTCCGTCGCCGGCCCGTCCCCCGGCGCCCGGTCGGTGGGCACCTGCCCGTCCGGGCCGTCGGCGACGGGCCCGGACGGTGCCGGATCCCGGTCGTGTTCCACCGCGGCGGGGTCGCCGACCGGGGCCGGCTCCTCCTCCGCGCCGTCCGCGGTCCCCGGGGCGGGGGCCTCGGGGCGGACCCCGGTCTCCTGGACGACCGGGGTGTCCGGCGCCGCACGCCCGTCCGCCGGGGCGACCGGGGAGTCCGGGGTGTCCGGGACGGCGGTCGCCGGGTCGTCCGGAGCGGCCGAACCGGCCGGGGTGCCGGCCTCCCCCGCACCCCGGTCGGTGTCCTCCCCCGGCCCGGACCCGGCGCCACGCGCCGCCTCCGGGACGATCGCGAACGCCGTCGTCGGCCCGGCGGCAGGTTCCGGACCGCCGTGCGCGGCGGCGGTGTCCGGTGCGTCCGGCACGTCCGGCGCGTCCGGCGCGTCCGGGACCTCCGGCGCCGCGGCGCCGCCGGCCAGCTCGGGGCCGGACACCTCCAGTCGCACCGTCCGCCGCTCGCCCGGCGAGGGACGGACGGTGTCGTGCGGTCCCGCCCGGCCGGTCTCGCCGGGGTCACCCGTGCCGCCGGGGGGCCCGGCGACCGCACCGCCCGGTCCGCTCGGCCCGGCCTGTGCCGGACGCCCCATCGGCGGTCGCCGAAGCCGGCCGTCGGTGCCACCCGGGGCGGCCGGGTCGGCGCCGTGGCCGTCCCGGCCCGCGCCGGACCCGCCGGTGCCGCGGTTACCGCCGGTCTGATCCGTGCCCGTCACGCTCTCGTGCCCCTCGCATCGTCCGACTTCATCTGCTCCCGGCCCGCAGGAGCGTCCTCATCGTGCCCACCGGGACGACGGTCCCGGCGCCCGGTAGGGCTGGGGCAGCGGCAGCCGTAGCAGCTTCGCCACCCGGCCCTGTCCGTCCTTGCGCAGCGCGGCCACGGCCTCCGGCTCGTGCCGGGCGGCGTTGGTGAGCAGCCCGAACAGGAACATCGTCACCACCAACGAGGTCCCGCCGGAGGAGATCAACGGCAGCTGCAGCCCGGTCACCGGGAGCAGCCCCACGACGTATCCGATGTTGATCGCGGCCTGGACCACCAGGCCGGTGGTCGAGGTCGCCACGACGATCCGCAACCACGGGTCGGTGTTGCGGGCCGCGATCCGCATCCCGGTGTAGGCGAGCGTCGCGAACAGCGCCAGCACCGCGAACGCGCCGACCAGCCCGAGCTCCTCGCCGATGATCGCGAAGATGAAGTCGTTGTGCGCGTTCGGCAGGTAGTCCCACTTCGCGCGGCCCTGGCCGAGCCCGACACCGAGCAGCCCGCCGTCGGCGAGGGCGTAGAGCGCCTGCGTCGCCTGGTAGGCGGGCCCCAGCGGATCGGCGGTGGCCGGCGAGAGGAACGCGGTGATCCGGCTCGCCCGGTAGCCCGCCGTCAGGCCCAGGACGATCGCACCGACCAGCCCACCGCCCGCGATCAGCGCGAGCAGCTTCACCGGGGCGCCGCCGAAGTACAGCAGCGCCAGCATCACGACGCCGATCGAGATCGTCATGCCGAGATCGGGCTGCAGCACGAGCAGCGTGAAGATCACCAGGGTGACCGGGACGACCGGGTTCAGCGCATGCTTCCAGCGGTGGATCACCGCCCGCCGCGCGACCAGCACGTGCGCGCCCCACAGCGTCAGCGCGACCTTGATGGCCTCGGAAGGCTGCAGCGACACCGGCCCGACCGCGAACCAGGAGCGGGCGCCGCCGCGGACCACGCCGACCCCGGGGATCAGCACCGCGACCAGCGCGACGATGCCCACGATCAACAACACCGGGGCCGCGGATCGCAGCCTGGCCGGCCGGACCCGCAACCCGACGTAGAACAGCACCAGGCCGACCGCGCAGAACATGAGCTGGCGGGTGAACACCGAGTAGGACGAGCCGCCCGCCGACACCGCGGACGCCGAGAGCACCATGACCAGGCCGAACAGCGTCAGCAGGCCGAACACGCCGAGGATCAGGTGCAACGAGGTCAGCGGGCGGCGCAGCCACCGCCGCAGCCGGCGTGCTCCGCCACGGACACCGGTGACCAGTGCCGCGCCCGCCGTGCGGCGCGACCCGCGCTCCGCGACGGACGGGCTCACCGGCCACCGCCCAGCGCGGCGACGGCGGCGGCGAACGCCTCACCGCGGTGCGCGTAGTCGCGGAACTGGTCCATCGACGCGGCCGCCGGGGCGAGCAGCACGACGTCCCCCGGACGGGCGAGGCGGGCCGCCCGCCGGACCGCTTCGGGCATGGGATCGCGCTGGTCGGAGAGCACCATCGCACCATCGTGACCCTGCCCCACCTCCTCGACCGGGAGATCGGGGGTGTGTCGCGACAGGGTTTCCAGCAGGGGCGCCCGGTCCGTCCCGATCACGACGATCCCGGCCAGTCGCTCCGCGTGCGCGGCGGCCAGCTCGCCCAGCGCGTCCGGTGCGACCCCCTTGAGCAGCCCGCCGATCACCCACACCACGCGCGCGTCCGGGCGGCGGGCGGCGATCGCGGCCAGCGCGGCGGCGGCCGCGTGCGGGTTGGTGGCCTTCGAGTCGTCGAGGTAGTCGACACCGGCGTGCGTCCCGGCCGGCGCGCTGCGGTGCGGACCGGGGGTGAACGACGTCAACGCCACCCCGATCCGCTCGGCGTCGACCCCGTAGGCCCTGGCCAGCGCGGCCGCGGCGAGCGCGTCGGTGATCCCGGGCGGCCCCGGCGGGACGACCGCGTCGGCGCTCAGCAGCTCCCCGCCGCCGAACGCGCGGTCGACCAGCATCCCGCCGGACACACCCAGCTCGTCCGGTCCCGGTTCGTCCAGGGTCACCCCGACCCGGCGCGGCGCGGGCGCTGCGGCCAGCAGCCGGGCGGCGACCGGGTCGTCCACGCCGGCGACGGCCACGTCCCCGACCAGCGCGGCGGCCTTCGCGGCGGCGTAACCGTCGGCCCCGCCGTGCCAGTCGAGGTGGTCCTCGGCGACGTTCAGCACCACCCCGGCGAACGGGCGCACCGAGGGTGACCAGTGCAGCTGGAAGCTGGACAGCTCGACCGCGAGCACCTGATGCCCGGCCGTGACGGCGCTGACCACGGGATGGCCGATGTTGCCGCAGGCCACCGCGTCCAGCCCGGCGCCGTGCAGGATCGCCGCCAGCATCTCGGTCGTGGTCGTCTTGCCGTTGGTGCCGGTGACCACCAGCCAGGCCGGGGGTCTCCCGCTCAGCTCGCCGAGCCGCCAGGCCAGCTCCGGCTCACCGATCACCTCGGCACCGGCCGCGGCCGCCTCGGCGACCAGCGGATGGTCCGGACGCCGCCCGGGCGAGGTGACGACCGTGGCCACCCCGGCCGGCAGGCCGGGCCCGGTCCAGGCCAGCACGCCCTCTGGCAGCGCGGTCAGCGCCTCGGGTCGGTCGTCGGAGACGAACACGGTGGCCCCGCTGTCGCGCAACGCGAGGGCCGCGGCCGATCCGGAGACACCGGCCCCGGCGACGAGCACCGGACCTCCGGCCGCCGGCCCGCTCACGCCGAACCCGACGCCGCGAGCCACTCGCTGTAGAAGATGCCCAGACCCATCGCCGCGCAGATCGCGGCGAGCAGCCAGAACCGGATGATGACCGTCGTCTCGGCCCAGCCGGCCAGCTCGAAGTGGTGGTGGAACGGCGCCATCCGGAACAGCCGGCGGCGGGACGTGCGGAAGACCAGGATCTGCAGCGACACCGACAGCGCCTCGACCACGAACACACCACCGATGACGACCAGCAGCAGCTCGGTCCTGGTCACCATCGACAACCCGGCGAGCAGCCCGCCCAGTGCCAGCGACCCGGTGTCGCCCATGAAGATCCGGGCGGGCGCGGCGTTCCACCAGAGGAAGCCGATGCAGCCGCCCATCGCGGCGGCCGCGACCAGGCCGACGTCGAGCGGGTCGCGCACCTCGTAGCAGCCCGCGGACGCGGCGATCGCGCAGCTGTTGCGGAACTGCCAGAAGGCGATGATCACGTAGGTGCCGAGCACCATCGCCGCGGTGCCGGCGGCCAGGCCGTCCAACCCGTCGGTCAGGTTCACCGCGTTCGACCAGGCGGCGACGATCAGGTTGCACAGCAGCACGAACCCCACGACCCCGAAACTGAGGATCGTGATGTCCCGGACGAACGACAGGCTCTCCGAGGCCGGGGTGAGGTTGCGCTCGTTGGCGAACCGCACGGCCAGGACACCGAAGATCGTCGCGGTGAGGACCTGGCCGACGATCTTGGACGTCTTGTTCAGGCCCAGGTTGCGCTGGCGGCGGAGCTTGAGGAAATCGTCGATGAACCCGACCACGCCCAGCGCCGTGGTCAGGAACAGCACGAGCAGCGCGGAGGCGGTGATCGGTTCCCGGGTGAAGGCGTGCGAGCCCAGGTAACCGACCCAGATGGCGATCAGGATCGCCACGCCACCCATCGTCGGGGTGCCGCGCTTGGACTGGTGACTCTGCGGGCCGTCCTCGCGGATCTCCTGACCGAATCCCTGCTTGGCGAAGAACCGGATCAGGTACGGCGTGAGCAGGATGGACACCGCGAGCGCGAGGCCCGCGGCCAGGAAGACGCCCCTCACCGGCGCACCAGCCGGTCGGTCGACAGCAGGCCGGCGGCGACCCGCTCCAGCCCGGCGCTGCGGGAGGCCTTCACCAGCACCACGTCGCCCGGTTCGATCTCGGCGCGCAGCAGGGCCAGCGCGGCGTCGACGTCGTCGACGTGCTCGGCGTCCGGGCCGTAGTCGGGGGCGCCGACGGCGACCACCCGGTGCACGCCGGCCGCACGGGCCTGCCCGGCCGCACCCGCGTGCGCCTGCGCGGCACCGTCGCCGATCTCGGCCATCGGGCCGAGCACCGCCCAGGCCCTGCGGTCGGTCCCGGCGAGCGAGGACAGCGCGGAGATCGCGGCGGCCATCGCCTCCGGGTTGGCGTTGTAGGCGTCGTTGACGACGGTCACGCCGTCCTCCCGGTCGGTGACCTCCATCCGCCAGCGCGAGGCCGGGGTGGCCGCGGACAGCGCGGCGGCCACCTGCTCGGGGGTGCCGCCCAGCTCGAGTGCGACGGCGGCCGCGGCCAGCGCGTTGCCGACCTGGTGCTCCCCGACCAGCTGCAACCGGACTCCCGCCGAACCGGCCGGTGTGACCAGCCGGAACGACGCGCGCCCCGCGTCCAGGACCACCTGCTCGGCCCGCACGTCGGCGTCGGCGGAGCGGCCGAAGCGCACCACCCGGGCCGAGGTGCGCTCGGCCATCGCGGCGACCGCGTCGTCGTCGGCGTTGAGGACGGCGACGCCACCGCGGTGGCCGGGCAGGTCGCCCGGCGGCAGCGCCTCGACCAGCTCGCCCTTGGCGGCGGCGATCCCGGCGCGCGAGCCGAACTCGCCCAGGTGCGCCGAGCCCACGTTGAGCACCACACCGATCCGGGGCGGGGCGACCGCGCAGAGCGCGGCGATGTGCCCGATCCCGCGGGCGGAGAACTCCAGCACCAGGTGCCGGGTCGCGGCGTCGGCGCGCAGCGCCGTCCACGGGGTGCCGAGCTCGTTGTTGAACGACTCCGGCGGGGCGACGGTGCGGCCCAGCGGCGCCAGCACCGCCGCGAGCAGGTCCTTGGTGGAGGTCTTCCCGGCGCTGCCGGTGACCCCGACGACGGCGAGTCCGGGCAGCGCGCCCAGCACGTGCCGGGCGAGCCTGCCCAGCGCGGCGAGCACCGCAGCGCCGTGCCCGTCCGCGTCCACCGAACCCAGGTAGGTCTGCGCGTCACGGGCCCCGGCCGGGGGCACTACGACGGCGGGGGCGTCGACCTCGCGCCCGGCGAGGACGCTCGCGCCCCGGGCCGCCGCGGCCGCGGCGAAGTCGTGGCCGTCGGCCCGTTCCCCGGGCAGGGCCAGGAACAACCCGCCCGGCCCGACCGCCCGGGAGTCGAACTCGACCGCGTTCACCTCGGTCGCGGCGGCCTCCGCCTCGGTCAGCCGGTGCAGCCTGCCGCCGGTCACCGCGGCGACCTCGGCCAGCGTCATCTCGATCATCGCCCGCTCGCCTCCACCGGCTCGGTCCGTCCTCCTGTCGTGGCGCCCGGCGTCCTCATGTGGCCGCCCGGATCGCGGCGACCAGCTCGTCCGCGTCGTCGAACGGGTACTTGACCCCGTGCACCTCCTGCCCGGTCTCGTGCCCCTTGCCTGCGATCACCACCGCATCACCGGGACGGGCCGAGCGCACGGCGTAGACGATCGCACTCCGCCGGTCACCGATCTCGATCACGTCCCCTCTGGCGGGTTCGTGGTTGGCGCCCTCGAGCATCGCCTTCCGGATCGCGGCCGGGTCCTCGCTGCGCGGGTTGTCGTCGGTGATCACCAGCAGATCGGACCGGATGGCCGCAGCGGCCCCCATCAGCGGTCGCTTCCCGGTGTCCCGGTCGCCTCCGCAGCCGAGCACCGTCAGCACCCGGGCGTGCGGCTTGATCTGGGCGCGCAGCGCGTCGAGCAGCGCCGCGACGGCCGCCGGTTTGTGTGCGTAGTCGACCACCGCCAGCCACGGCTGCCCGGCGTCGACGCGCTGCATCCGGCCGGGCACCGACAGCTGGGCGAAACCCTCCGCGGTGATCTGCGGCGGGATCCCGTCGGCGTCCAGGCAGGCCAGCGCCACCAGCGCGTTCGCCACGTTGTAGCGGCCGGGCAGGGCGAGGGTCACCGGCTGCGCGAGACCGCCGGGCCCGATCGCGGTGAAGGTCTGCGTGCCGTCCGGGTGGGCGGCCAGGTCACGCACCGTCCAGGTGGCGTGCGGGCCGTCGGGGCCGGAGCTCACGGTCACCGCGTCCGGCCGCCGGGCGGCCAGCCGGCGCCCCCACTCGTCGTCGACGCAGACGACGCCGTGCCGGGCCGGCTCCACCCCGGCGCCGCCGCCGCCGAACAACCGGACCTTCGCCTCGAAGTAGTCGCTCATCGTCGGATGGAAGTCCAGGTGGTCCTGGGAGAGGTTGGTGAAGGCACCGGCGGCGAACCGGGTCCCGCCGACGCGTCCGAGCGCCAGCGCGTGGCTGGACACCTCCATCGCGACGTCGGTGACGCCCGCCTCGACCATCACCGCGAACAGGGCCTGCAGGTCGGGGGCCTCCGGGGTGGTGAAGGCGCTGGGCAGCGCCCGTGGCTCGTGCCCGGGCACCCGCACCCTGGTCCGGACGGTGCCGAGCAGCCCGCTCGCCCGCCCCGCAGCGGCCAGGCCGGCCTCCAGCAGGTGGCCGACGGTCGTCTTGCCCGAGGTCCCGGTGACCCCCAGCACCCGCAGCCGCGCGGTCGGCTCGCCGTACACCGCGGCCGAGACGGGGCCGAGCACCTCCCGCGGGTCCGGGTGCACCAGCACCGGCAGCCGGGAGTGCCGGATCTCGGCGCGGTCGGCACCGGCCGGGTCGGTCAGGACGGCGGCCGCACCCGCCGCGATCGCCTGCGCGGCGAAGTCGGCACCGTGCACCCGCGCGCCCGGCAGTGCCGCGAACAGGTCCCCGGGCCGGACGGAACCCGCGCGCAGGGTGACTCCGGTGACGGTGTGCGGACCGGCCGCGGCGTCGAGCAGCGGGCCGGGGCCCGCGCCCGCGGTGCGCGGGTTGAGCTCGGCCCCGGCGAGCCGCCCGAGCAGGGCGACGTCGACCGGCCGGACCCGCTCGGGACGGTCCGGGAGCGCACCGGGGTGCCCGGTCATCGTCGGGGCTCCGGTGTCGACGTTCCCGGCCGGGGAGGCGTACGCAGCGTGGACGTCGGGCACAGCGCGGGAGGTTACCGACCCTCGGGGGCCGCCCTCCGGCCGGATCCGCAGGCCGTGACCGCTCACGGGCCGGGCCGCGCCGGACGGTGGGCCGAGCGCCGCGGCACGTCCGTACGGCCCGCCGGGCACCTCCGTCCGGCGCAGCCATCCGGCCGGTCGACGGGCCACGCGCCGCTCATCCGGCGGCGACCGCCGGCCCCCGGAGGGGTGCACGGCCACCGGGACCGCCGGGCGCCGCCGGCCGGGCACCGGTCGCGCCGGGCGGTGCTCACGGGAGCTGCAGGGTCTGCACGCGCGGGGGCTCGGTCTGCACCGGGATCCGGTCCCGCTGGGCCAGGTAGGAGGCGATGTCGTGGAACAGCGGCGCCGCGCTGGTCCCGCCGCGGGGGGCGTCGAGCATGATCCCGATCACGAACCGGGGGTCCTGGGCGGGGAGCATCCCGGCGAAGGTGATCCAGTACTGGGACCGCGAGTAGGCACCCGTCTCCGGGTCGACCTGCTGGGCGGTGCCGGTCTTGCCCGCCACCTCGTACCCGGGGACGGCGGCGGCCGGGCCGGTCCCGGCCTGCCCGCGCTCGTTCTGGGTGACGGCGGTGAGCATCGTGCGCAGGGTCTGCGCGGTCTCCGGCGACATCACCCGGACCGGTTCGGCCGGCTCGGCCGGCACCCGCACGCCGTCCGGCCCCTCGGTGGCGGAGACCACCCGCGGGGGTATCCGCACGCCGTCGTTCGCGATGGCCTGGTACATGCCGGCCATCTGCAGCACCGTCATCGACAGACCCTGTCCGATCGGGAGGTTGCCGAACGTGGAGCCGGACCAGGTCGCCCGCGGCGGCACCGAGCCCGCGCTCTCACCAGGCAGCCCGACGCCGGTCCGCTGGCCGACACCCATCCTGGTCAGCATGTCGGAGAACGCGTCCTCACCGACCTTCTGGGCGGTCATCAGGGTGCCGACGTTCGAGGACTTCGCCAGCACGCCGGTGAGGGTGTAGCGGTCCACGCCGTGCGCCCAGGCGTCCCGGATCGTGCGGTCGGCGACCTTGATCTGGCCCGGGACCTCCAGCACGTCGTCGGGACGCACGACGCCGGCCTCCAGCGCGGCCGCCATCGCGACCACCTTGTTGACCGAGCCGGGTTCGAACGGCGTGGTGACGCCCTTGTTGCCCAGGGTCGCCGGATCGGCCTCCAGCAGGTTCCCCGGATCGAACGAGGTGTTGTCGGCCAGCGCCAGCACCTCGCCCGTCTCCCGGTCCAGGACGACCGCGGAACCGCTGCGGGCGCCGGACTCGGCGGCGTAGCCCGCGAGCATCCGCTGGACCTGGAACTGCAGGTCGGAGTCGATCGTCAGCTGCACGTCCGAACCGGAGACCGCAGGTTGCTCGGAGCGCACGCTGCCGGGGATCACGGTACGGCTGCCCTCGGCGGTGTCGGCGATCTGGAAGCCGTCCTGCCCGGCCAGCAGGTCGTCGTCGGCGGACTCCAGACCGATCCGGCCCACCAGCTTCTGGGCGTCGGCGCTCCAGGTCGCCGCGCCGATGATGTTCGACGCCAGGGTCCCGCCGGGATACTGGCGGGCCTCCCGGCTCTCCTCCGCGATCTCCGGGAAGCGCTCGCGCAGATCGCGCGCCGGGGCCGGGTCGACCGCGGTGGCGAGCACGACGTAGCCGCGGTCGCGGGCCAGCGCCCGCTTGAGCTCCTCCGGGTCGCCACCGGTGACCCCGGCGACCGCGTCGGCCATCGCGTTCTTGTAGTCGTGCGCCTCGGCGCCCCGGGTCCGGTCGATCAGCCTCGGGTTGGTGACGAGCGCCTTGGACTCGGTGGAGAACGCGAGCACGTTGCCGTCCCGGTCGGTGATCGAGCCGCGCTCGGCGGGGATCACGATCCGGCTCGCGCGCTGCTTCTCCGCGTCCGCCGTCAGCGACCCGGCCTGGACCGTCTGCACCACCACCAGCTTCGCGCCGGAGACGAGCAGCAGCGCGGCGAGCAGCACCCAGGCCAGACGGAGCCGGAAGCGCGGATCGTCGGCGGGCGACCGCCTGCGACGCGGTGGGCCTCCCCGGGGCGGCCCACCGCCGTACCCGGGGCGACGGCCCCGGGGTGGTGCGTAGGTCATCAGTCCTGACCGCCCGCCGCACGGGCGTCGGCCGGGACCTCGCGCTCGGCTCCCTCCTGCTGGTCGGCCTCCGCGCCCGCCTCGGCGCCGGCCGCTGCCGCGGCATCGCCGCCCTCGGCCTGCGGGTCGGAGGTACCACCGCCGGGCACCGCCGGGGGCTGCTGCGGGTCGGCCGCGTCGGCGTCGGCCGGTGCGGCCGGATCGGCCGCCGGCGGGGCGGGAGGCGCGGCGGGCACGGCGGCCCGTGGCTCACCGACCACCTCGACCTGCCCGTCCGGGCCGACGACCAGCCGGGCCGGGTCGGTGACGGGGACCATGCCCTGGGCCGACGCCCGCTCCGCCAGCGAACCGGGGCTCTGCAGCACCGTGACCTCCTTGCGGAGCGCCTCGGACCGCTCGGTCAGCGCCGCGGTCTGCTGACGGGCCTCCTGCAGCCGGTACGAGTCGGCGGCCGCGGCCGTGGACAGCCACAGCGTGGCGATCAGGCCCACCGCCAGCAGCACCATCACGACCAGCACGAACTTCGCGCGGCCGGTGTTCTCCCTGGTCGCGGCGCGGGTACGCCGCTGTTCCTGGACACGCCGGCTCTCACCGGGGCCGCGCTGTGCCGGGATCCGGGGCGGTGCCGCCGCCCGGCGGGTCTGCGGACGCGGCCGGGTGCCCGTCGTCCCCGGGCGCTCGATGACGGGTGTGCTCATCGGTTCCTGCCTCTCCGCCGTGTCCTGCCGCTGGTGGTGCCCGTCCTGCCGGTGGTCATGACGCCACCCGTTCCGCCGCCCGCAGCCGCACCGGGGCGGCCCTCGGGTTGCGTGCGATCTCGGCGTCGGTCGCCGTCTCCGAGCCGCGGGTCAGCAGGCGGAACTCCGGTTCGTGCCCGGGCAGCTCGACCGGCAGGTCGAGCGGCGTGCGCGACCGGGTCCGCTCGGCGAGCGCCCGCTTCGTCATCCGGTCCTCCAGCGAGTGGTAAGACAGGACGACGAGCCGCCCACCCGGTGCGAGCGCGTCGAGGGCTGCGGGGAGCGCGCCGCGCAGCGCCTCGAGCTCGCCGTTCACCTCGATCCGCAACGCCTGGAACGTCCGCTTCGCCGGATGCCCGCCGGTTCTGCGGGACGCGGCCGGGACGACCCCGTACAGCAGCTCGACCAGCTCGGCGCTGCGGGTGAACGGCGTCGTCGCCCGGTTCCGGACGATCGCGTTCGCGATCGGCCCGGCGAACCGTTCCTCGCCGTACTCGCGCAGGATCCGGCGCAGCTCGGGGGCCGGATAGGAGTTGAGGACATCGGCGGCGGTCGGCCCGGTCGTCGGGTCCATCCGCATGTCGAGATCCGCGTCGCGGGAGTAGGAGAAGCCGCGGGCGGTCTCATCGAGCTGCAGGGAGGAGACCCCGAGATCGAACAGGATGCCCTGCACGCCGCCGATCCCGAGCTCGGCGAGCACCTCACCGAGCTGGTCGTAGACGGCGTGCACGGGACGGAACCGGTCGGAGTAGGCGGTGAGCCTGCGGCCCGCGATCTCCAGGGCCTGCGGGTCCCGGTCGAGCCCGACCAGCGTGAGCTGCGGGTGCGCGGCGAGCAGTGCCGCAGCGTGGCCGCCCATGCCGAGGGTGGCGTCCACGTGGACCGCGCCGGGCCCGTCCAGGGCCGGGCCGAGCAGCTCGCTGACCCGGTCGAGGAGGACCGGGACGTGCCGCTCACCGGGTGCCCGGTCGGCACTGTCGGCCTCCGGGCCGGTGGCACCGGCGTGGAAGCCGTCGTCGGGAGTCCCTGCCACGTCCCACCCCCGAGTCGTGCCTGCCGTCCGTCCCCGCGATCGTCCGGTCTGCCGTCCGGTTCCGGCCCGTTCGGGCCGGAACCGGTCGGACGAGTCCCTGGGTGCACCGCTCGCACCGGTTCCCACAACCGGACCGCGATGCTCCTGTGGACCACGGCCGCCATCACGCCACCCGAACTCCCCAGTCGGGGTGGACCCGGCGCCGTCCCCACCCGGGGGCCGTGCCGGTGAGGACCTGGCACCGGGGAAGGTGTGCCAGGGCCGCCGATCACGGCACCCGGGTCGGGACGGCGACGGTGATGCCGTCCGTCGTGTTGCTTGTGACGCCGTTCCTCGTCCCGCCCGCCAGCGGGGGTCAGAACAGCCCCGGCAGAACCTCCTCCTGCGCCTTCGCGAACTCGTTCTCGTGCTGCTCCTGGTACTCCTGCCAGGCCTGCGCGTCCCAGATCTCGGCACGGGTGAACGCGCCGATCACCACGCAGTCCTTGGTCAGTCCGGCATACCGGCGCAGTTCGGACGTGATCGCGATCCGGCCCTGGCCGTCGGGGTTCTGCTCGTCGGTGCCCGAGAAGAGGTTCCGCTGGAAGACCCGTGCCGACTCGTTGGTCAGCGGAGCCGCGGCGATCTTGCGCGCCATCTCGGTGAAGGCCTCACGGGTGAACACGTAGAGGCAGTGGTCCTGCCCTTTCGTGATCATGCAGCCGCCTCGCAACTCGTCGCGGAATTTCGCAGGCAGCGTGAGCCGCCCTTTGTCGTCCAGCTTCGGGGTGTAGGTGCCGAGGAACACCGGCCCCACCTCCACCTGGAGCACCTGTTTGCCCCAGCGATCACCACACTACCCCACAACCACCCACCGTCAACCCGAGCTGACTCCCGCATCTCCTGTTCGTCGAACGTTTTCGCAGGTGAGAGGTGGTGGGGCGGAGTGGGGTGCCACCCGGTAGCGCGACGTTGCCACGGTTGCCGCGGCCGTCGGCACCCCGATCGGCCCCACCGCGCCCCGAGGGGGCATCACCGCAGGTCGGAGCCCCTTCTCCGGCCGCACCGGGCGCGCCCGGTGGGTTCGAGTGGGGGCCGGTGGGGAGCCCGGTGGGGAGCAGGCGCCGAGCCAGGTGGGGGCCCGTGGGCCGGGCCGGGCCGGGCGGTGGAACCCGGCATGCAGGCCGGGGAGCTCGTGGAGACCGACCGGGACGGCCCCGGCCCGCCGTCCGGAGCACGACCGCGCCCTGTCGGACACGACCGTCCGGCCCTCTCCTGTGGGCCGGACGGCGGTGGCCGATCACGATCGGGCGACGTTTGACAGACTGGCCGTGCCCCGTCATCCCACGAGGAGGCCCGTTGTCCTCGAGCGCACCCTCTGCGCCGTCCGTGCCGCCACCGCCGTCCCCGCAGCCCGGGTCACCGGGCCGGCACCCGGAACCGGTCGGCGGCGCCCCCGGGTACGGCGCGGACCAGCTCGACGTCGGCGGGGTCGCCGAGGTCGCAGGCCGGATCGCGGGAGCGGTCGGCCGGGTGATCGTCGGCAAGTCCGAGGCCATCCGGCTCGCGCTGGTCGCGATGCTCGCCGAGGGCCACCTGCTCGTCGAGGACGTGCCCGGCGTCGGCAAGACCTCCCTGGCCAAGGCGCTCGCGCGGTCGGTCGACGGCGCGGTCAGCCGTATCCAGTTCACCCCGGACCTGCTGCCCGGCGACATCACCGGCACCTCCGTCTACAACCGGCAGACCTCGGAGTTCGAGTTCCGACCCGGCCCGGTGTTCGCGAACGTGGTGATCGCCGACGAGATCAACCGCGCCTCACCGAAGACCCAGTCCGCGCTGCTGGAGTGCATGGCCGAGCATCAGGTGACCGTCGACGGCGGCACCTACCCCCTCGGCGACCCGTTCATGGTCGTCGCCACCCAGAACCCGGTCGAGATGGACGGCACCTACCCGCTGCCCGAGGCCCAGCGCGACCGGTTCACCATCCGGATCAGCGTCGGCTATCCCGACCCGGCCGCGGAGCTCGCCATGCTCGACGAGCACGGCACCGACCAGCCGCTGGAGCGGATGCGGGCGGTCACCGACCTGCACACGCTGCGTTCGATGGTCGCCACCACCCGCGCCCTGCACACCGCCGCCGAGGTGCGCCGGTACTGCGTGGAGATCGTCGGGGCGACCCGGCGGCTCCCCGAGGTCCGGCTCGGGGCCTCGCCCCGCGCGACCCTGCACCTGCTGCGCGCGGCCAGGGCGTGGGCGGCCACCGCCGGCCGTGGCTACGTCATCCCGGACGACGTCCGGGCCGTCGCCGTGCCGGTGCTGGCCCACCGCCTGGTCCTCGGACCGGAAGGGGTCGCCGCCCGCCGGTCGACCGCCGAGCTGGTGCGCAGCGCGGTGGGCCGGATCGCCGTGCCGTCCCCACCGCGGAACTGACGTGCCGGTCTCCCCCGGGGCCGCCCGGCCCACCGGTGGTGCCGCGCCCGCGCGCCCGCCGATGGGCTCGGTTCCCGTCCCCGCCGCCCGCGACGGGGCGGACACCCCCGCGGGTCCGCTCTCCGACGACGCAGGCGGCCCCACCCGCACGGAACGCCCGGCCGGGCTGACCGTGCGTGGACGCAGCCTGCTCGCCGGCGGGCTGGCGATGGTCGTGTGCGCCGTCGTCCTGGACGAACGCGACCTGGTACGGGTCGGGGCGTTCGTCGTGTTGCTCCCGCTGCTCGCGCTGCTCGTCGCGCTGCGCTCGCGGCGCACCCTGCTGGTCGG
Organism: Pseudonocardia sp. NPDC049635; assembly: GCF_040659795.1. NCBI lineage: Bacteria > Bacillati > Actinomycetota > Actinomycetes > Pseudonocardiales > Pseudonocardiaceae > Pseudonocardia > Pseudonocardia sp. NPDC049635. The sequence goes on along the minus strand of NZ_JBFAON010000012.1, from coordinate 168,802 downwards.
CCGGTCCCTGGAGCCGGTCCGGGGCCAGGCGGGCGAGCCGGGCACGGTGGTGCTCCGGATCGCCGGCGGATCCCTGCTCGGTTCGCTGCGGATCGCCGACACCGTCCCGGACGCCGCGGGCCCGTCGGACCGCAGTCCGCCGCGCTTCACGGTGCACCGGCTCGGCCGCCGCGGCGCCCGGGTCGGCTACCCGTTGCACCCTGCCGTCCGGGGCGCCTACCGGATCGGTCCGCTGCGCGCCCGCGGCACCGACGCACTCGGTCTCGCGGAGTTCCGGCACGACGTGCTCGCCGCCGACCGCTGGCTGGTGCTGCCCCGGGTCACCCCGCTCACCGGGCGCCCGACGCTGAGCTCCACCGCGGCGGGACGCGGCGCCGAGGGCGGCAGCAGACCCGGCCCCGGCACCCCGGACGTCCTCATCCGGCCCTACCGCCAGGGTGACGAGCTGCGCCGGGTGCACTGGCGCTCCAGCGCCCGGCGCGACGAGCTGATGGTCCGGCTCGACGACCGGCCCGACCCGGCCGGCGTCACCCTGCTGCTCGACCGGCGCGCCGCCGCGCACCGGGGGCACGGCGCGGACTCCAGCCTGGAGTGGGCGGTCGAGTTCGCCGCCAGCGTCACCGTGCACCTGCTGCGCCGGGGCGAGGCCGTCGTCCTGGTCGACGAGTCGGGGCGGCGGTTCGACGACGGCGGCGTCATGGACCCGGTCTCCGGGGAGGACGCCGTACCGCAGCGGCTCGAGACGCTGGCCGTGCTCCGGCCGTCGGCGACCGCCGCGCTGGGCGCCGCCGATCCGGGGCCCGGAACGCCCGCGGGGGTACTGGCCGTGCTCGGCGCGACCGCCCCGCGTGACGTCACCGCCCTGGTCACGGCGTGGCCGTCGGGCGGGCACGCGATCCTGCTCGACGTCGACGACTGGTCCGCGGGCACCTCCCCCGGACGAACCGCGGCGCACGCCGCCGCGGCGTTGCGCCGGGCCGGCTGGCAGAGCACGGTCGTGTCCGGCGGCACGAGCGTGCACCGGGCCTGGGCCGACGCCTGTGGCGCACCGGCCGCCCCGGGAGGGGCCCGGTGAGCGCTCCGACGACGCTCCCACCGGCGCCGGCCACCTCGGCATCCGCCGGGCCACCCGTCCCAGCGGGAAGCGCCCTGCTGGGCCCGGTGGCCTCCGCGCTGGCGGTCCTGCTCGCCGGGTCCGCGACCGGAGCGGTCGTGCAGGGGCTCGGCTGGCTCGGGTACGCCGCACTCGCCGTCGCGGTGACCGCTGCCACCGGTGGCCTGCTGCTGGCGGTCCGGCCGTGGCTCGCCGCACCGGGCCAGCTGCTCGCGCTGGTGCTGCTCGGTACCGGTCTGTTCACCGACAGCGGGGTGTTCGGCGTGCTGCCGGGGCCGGCGGCGCTGCGCGAGCTGTCCGCGCTGCTCGGCGGCGCGGGCGCCCAGATCGACACCGGGCTCCCTCCGGTCGCTGCGACGCCGGAGATCCTGCTGCTGGTCACGCTCGGGTTCGGCGCGCTCACGATCGCGGTGTTCGGACTCGCGGTGACCATCGGCGCCCCCGCCGCCGCCGGGGTACCGCTGCTCGTCGTGTTCGCGGTCCCCGTCGCGCTGGAGTCCGAGCTGCTGCCCTGGTGGTCGCTGGTCGCGGCCGCGGCCGGGTTCGGTGTGCTGCTGCTCCTGCGGCCCGACCGGCTGCGGCAGGCCCCGGCCGGGGCGGCCGTCGTCGCCGTCGCGGTCGCCGGAGCGCTGCTGGCCGGGTCCGCCGCGACCGCCGTCGGCACCGCAGGCCGGTTCGACGCGAGCGGAGGCGCCGCCGGCGGTGGTGCCGACGGGTCGATCGGGTTGAGCCCGTTCACGTCGCTGCGCGGCCAGCTGACCCGCAGCGAGCCGCGGCCGCTGTTCGAGGTGCGGGGCATGACCGATCCCGCCTACCTGCGTGCGCTGACCCTGCAGACCTACGTACCGCAGGAGGGCTGGACCGCAGGACGGCCGCAGCCCGGCGTCCCGCTGACCGGCCCGCTCCCGCCGTCCACCACCGGACCGGCGACCGAGCAGACCGTCCAGGTCGAGAACCTGGGCTTCCGCGACTACTGGCTGCCCGTGTTCGGTGACCCGACGGCGATCGACGCCGGCCCGGACGGCTGGGCCTACGACGCGGCCGGCGGCATCGTCTACAGCGAACGCCCGCGCGAGGAGGACGGGTGGTCGCAGTCGATGCGCCTGCCCGACCCCTCCGCCGACCAGTTGCGGGCAGCGTCCGGCCCGGTCACCGTGGACAGGGCCTACCTCGACACGACGGGCGTCGATCCCCGGGTGGTGCAGATCGCCCGAGAGGTCACCGCGGATGCCACGAACCCGTTCGACCGCGCGATGGCCATAGAGAACCACTTCACCGGCCCGGACTCCCCCTTCACCTACAGCCTCGCCACCGCACCGGGTGCCGGTGACGACGCCCTGGTCGACTTCCTGACCGTCGGACGGACCGGGTACTGCGAGCAGTACGCGTCGGCCATGGCGGTGATGCTGCGCACCGTCGGCGTGCCGGCCCGGGTCGCCGTCGGTTTCACCGCCGGGACCGAGGGGGTGGACGGACGGACCATCTCGACCGACAACGCACACGCCTGGGTCGAGGCCTGGTTCCCCGGTCACGGCTGGATGACGTTCGACCCGACACCGCTGGCGGACGGGCAGACCATCGAGCCCGGCTACGTCCAGCAGGCGCAGGAGCAGCAGGGCGGCACGCCCGCGCAGGAGCAGCCCGCCCCGGAACCCGGCCCCGCTCCCCCCGCGGACGGCGGGGACACGGCGTCCGCGCCCCCGCCCCCCGCCGAGGACCGGCCGGGGACGGACACCGGGGCGGGGACGGCGTGGGGTGTGCTGGCGGTCGCGGTGGCGCTGGCGGCCGGACTGGCGCTGCTCGCGCTGGGCCCCCGGTTCTGGCGGCGTCGTCTGTACGCCGGCCGGGTCGCGCAGGCCCGTGCCGGTGGGGCCGGCGCCGCGACCGCGGCCTGGGAGGAGATCCTGGCCGTCTCCCGGGACCACGGCGTCCCCGTGCCTGCCTCGGAGACCGTCCGGTCGGCGGCCGCCCGGATCGCCGAACGGCACGGGCTCGTCGGGCGGCCGGCCGAGGCGCTCGCCGAGCTGGCCGGACGGGTGGAGCAGAGCTGGTACGGCGGCGTGCTGCCGGGGCCGGAGATCCTCGACGGCCTGGTCGACGAGGTCCGGACGGCGATCGCCGCCGGCGGCACCTCGTTGCGTTCCCGCATGCTGCCGCCGTCGATCCGGCCGCGACCGGTCCTGCCGACCGGCCGGGGGCACGCCGCCGGGGAACCGGCCGAGGGCCCCCGGGCCTCCGGGCGCCCGGGGACAGCTCCGCACACGGAGCCGGCAGAGCGGGCGTAGCCGGCCGAGCCGGCCTAGCGGGCGTGGCCGGCCTAGCGGGCGTGGCCGGCCTAGCGGGCGTAACCGGCCGAACCGGCCTAGCGGGCGTAGCCGGCCGAGCGGGCGTAGTCGGCGGCAGCGGCCGGTCCCGGCGCTGCTGCCCCGGCCGTCCGGGACCGGGCCGCCCCGCCGACCGCCTCCTCGTCACGCCCGTCGTCGCGGCGCCCCCAGCGCGACGGATCCCGTGCCACCCCCACGACGACGGCGGGGCGGGACATCACGATGATGTCCCGCCCCGCCGTCGTGAGATCGAGGTGGAGTCACTCCTGCTCGAAGCGGCGCCGGAAGCGCTCCTCCATCCGGCCGGTGAAGCCGCCGCCCTCGCCGCCCGACTTGGGGTTCTTCGGCTCCTCGCCGCTCCCGCCGGTTGCCTCGGCATCCTTGCCCCGGGCGCCGATCGAGGTCACCGCGAGCAGTGCACCACCCAGCATGGCGAGGAATCCGACAACGCTGAGCACCGGGATGTCGCCCAGGTAGAGCGCCTGGAACGGGATCCCTGCCACGAGCAGGACTAGGCCCAGCACGAAGACCACTGCCCCCTGGATCCGGCGCCGGCGAGCAGGCTTGCTCATCCGGTTGCCGCTCACAGAAGAGGCGAACTTCGGGTCCTCCTGGTAGAGGGCCCGTTCGATCTGTTCGAGCAGGCGCTGCTCGTGCTCGGAGAGCGGCATGCCTTCACCTCCGGAACACGAAATCGGACGGTAGGTCGCCCCGACCCGGGATTCCCGGCCCCGATCGGCACGACGGGCGCCCCACCTGGGCGTCTGGCCATAAGAGTACGAGGCGAATCGTGCCGCGACCACCCGGACCGGGCAACCTGCACGGCTGATCGTCGAGCGGGCGATGCGGCGCGGCGTGCCGCCGGTCACGCGGTTCGGACCACCGGCACCCGGACGGCGGCGGATCCATCGGCGGGCGACGGACGGGCGGTCACCGTCGGCGACCGTGCGGTGGCCGTCCGGGTACCGCTCGGTGACGTGCGGGAGCCGTGCGGGGCTCGGGACGGTGTCGCGGCGCCGTGAGCCCGGGGTCAGAACCGTCGGGCGAGCAGGTGCAGCCGCGGGGCGACCTCCCCCAGGGCCGGAACCGCCGATGCGAGCATGTCCAGTTCGTCCCGCTCGTCCCGTCCGGCCGGTTCGCTCTCCTGGCCGGGCCCGGGCAACCAGGCTTCCAGGGTGCCGTCGCCCTGCAGCACCTCGACGTCGAGCCGGCCGGTGCCGGCCGCGAGCTCGCGCAGCAGGCCTGCGTCGAACCGGCGCAGCAACCGGTCGTCCGGCCCGGTCCGGCCGTCCGGGTCGGTCAGCAGCGCACGGGCCTCGGCGAGCCGGCCACCGGCGACCCGGCCGATGACGGCCCCGTAACGGCCGGCGGTCAGCACGGACACCCCACCGCCCGGTGTCGTCGCCGCCGCCAGTGCGGTCAGCACCCGGCCCGGATCGTCGACGACCTCCAGCAGGCCGTGCCCGAGCACCAGGTCGGCCCCGTCGGGGGGCACCACGTCGGCGAGTGTGTCGACGTCGCCGTTCACCGGGGTGACGCGATCGGTGACCCCCGCCTCGCGGGCCCGGCGGGCGAGGGTGGCCAGCGCGTTCGGGCTGGTGTCCACGACGGTGACGGCGCAGCCCGCAACGGCCAGCGGCACCGCCCAGGTGCCGCTCCCCCCGCCGACGTCGAGCACCCGAGGAGCAACGCCCACCTCCCGGCGGACACGCTCGATCTCCCTGTCCAGCACCCGGAACACGGCGGCACCGCGCGCTGCTCCGGCCTGCTCCCGTGTCGGCGATCCCACACCGGCAGCCTAGAGGTCCCCGGCTCGGCATCCACCCGCGCATACGTCCGGCCGGGCCGGGCACCCTCCGCGCCCCACCACCGCGGAACGGCCCTGTACGTTGGACCGGTGCAGGTCGTCGCCACTCTGAGTCTCAAGGGCGGCGTCGGCAAGACCACGGTGGCACTCGGTCTGGCCGGCGCGGCGCAGCGGCACGGCGTGTCCACCCTCGTGGTCGATCTCGATCCACAGGCGAACGCCACCACCGCGCTGGATCCCGAGCCCACCACCGCCACGGTCGCCGACGTCCTCGACGAGCCGCGCCGCGCCGTCGTCGAGCGGGCGATCGCCCCGTCGGCCTGGGGCGAGGGCCTCGACGTGCTGGTCGGCGCGGAGCAGACCGAGCGACACAACCATCCGGATCCGGGCGCCGCCCAGCTGCACCGTCTGGACCGGGCCCTGCAGCGGCTGGCCGGCGAGCTGATCACCGACGCCACCGACGACGGGGCCGGCCCCGCCATCAGCGGGAGCAGCGGAGGCAGAGGCCTGGTCGAGGAGCGCTACCGGCTCGTGATCGTGGACTGCCCGCCCTCGCTCGGCCAGCTGACCCGCAGTGCGCTGTCGGCCGCCGACCGCGCGATCCTGGTCACCGACCCGACGATGTTCTCGGTCTCGGGCGTGCAGCGGGCCTTCGACGCGGTGCAGACGGAGCGCGAGCGCTCCAACGACCGGCTCCAGCCGCTCGGTGTGTTGGTGAACCGGGTCCGTCCGCGCAACACCGAGCACGACTTCCGGATCTCCGAGCTGCGCGAGTTGTTCGGCCCGCTGGTGTTCAACAGCGTCCTGCCCGATCGGTCCGCCGTGCAGCAGGCCCAGGGCGCCTGCCTGCCGATCCAGGCCTGGGACACGCCCGGGGCCCGGGAGATCTCCGCCGTGTTCACCTCCCTGCTCGGGCGCGTGCTGCGCAGCGCCTCCCGCGACCGCCCTGCCGAGTCGGCCTGAGCATCGCTCAGCGCGGCAGCAGTTGCTGCACCCGTCCGACGAACTGCTCGGCCTGCCGGAGCAGGTCGTCGGCTCCGCGCCGGTCCACCAACCGTTCGATCCCGGCCTCGGCCGCGGCACGCACCCTCGAGCACGAGGCGAAGTACGAGGCCCACTCCTGCAGCTCCGGCGCGACCTCGGCCAGCAGCCGCCACACGTCCCGCGGCGCCCCGCGCCGCGGCCGGGGTCGCGCCCGCATCGCGAGCACCGCCGCGCCGGCCCGCAACGCCGCCAGGTAGGCGGCGGGGTAGCGGCGCATCGGATCCGGTTCACCGTGGGCCTCCGCCAACTGCTCGGCGGCCTGCCGGAGCAGGGCGAGCGCGTCCCGGGAGGGCGGCGGCACCGAGCCGTCGGCCGCACCCCCGCCGCGCGCCCGGGGCCGATGGGCCCGCGGACCCCGCTCACCCCCGCGACAGACGCCCCGGGCGGGCGGGACCGACGGTGCGGCGGGCGAGCACATCGTCCGGTCCGCCGGGACCGGCTCAGGACCGCACCCCGCGGCGTGCGGCCACAGGTCCAGCTCCATCGTCGTGCTCATCGTGGCTCCTCCATCCGTCCTGCCCGCACCCTCAGTCGTGCACCTGCACGAGGTCCCAGACCCCGGGCCCGGCCCGCATCCGGAGGACCACCTCGCGCGGCGGCTCCAGGGGCTCCTCCACCGACCGCGCCTGCACCCGCCAGCAGCTCAGCCGGTCACCGCCGATCGGCATCGGCGACGGGAACGGCCACGGCGACTCCTCGACCCACTGGTCGCGCACCCCGGTGACCAGGAACCGCTCACCACGACGCGACGGGCGCCGCTGGAACTCGACCGGCTCACCGTTCTGCCAGCGCACGTCGACGGCCGCCGGCTGCCGCGCACGGAACAATCGAGAGAAGCCACCCACTCCCACCACGCCCCTTCCCGGTCAGCGGGCCTCGGCCCCCGCTCCCCGGCATCGGTTCCGGGTCGCCCGGTGGCAGGGTGCTTCCCCCACCCTGCACCGGACGCCCGGATGTCGAACGCGCGTTCGACCTCGTCCAGTAGAACGCGTGTTCGATGCCCAGTCAAGTACGGCGGCCGGGTGGCGCGGCCGGCGGAAGCGGCCCGGCGGCGGCACGGCGGCGGCACGGCGGCGGCACGGCGGCGGCCCGGCGGCGGCACGGTCACGGCCCGGAGCTCCGGCCAGCAGCACCCGGCCCACGGCGCCGTCCGGAGCGTGATGTGATGGCTCCATGCGCCCCTGCACCCACCCCGCTGCGATCGTCGGCCCCGCGGCCCGCCGCGGTGGCCGGGGCCTGCGGTGACCGCCGCACCGGCCCGGCCACGCCTGGTCGGGCTCAGCCGCAGTGACTTCGCCGCCCGGCTGGCCGAGGCGATCGACGTCTATGTCACGGCGATGGGCTACCCGCGCTCGACCGCCCGGCAGCGGCGTTCGCTGTGGCTGGAGCACTCGTACCGCCCTGGCTGGCGTTCGGTCGGCTGGGTGGACGAGCGGGACCGGCTCGGCGGGATCGGTTACGGCTACTGGGGCGGACCCGGCCAATGGTGGTTCGAGGAGGTCCGCCGCGGGCTGCTGGCGCGCCGCGGACATCCCGATCGCGTCGGCACCGACTGGCTGACCGACTACTTCGAGCTCACCGAGCTGCACGTGCACCCGAGGGCCCAGGGGGCCGGCATCGGCGACGCGCTGCTCCGCGCGCTGGCCCGCGACGCCGGGCGCTCCCGGATGCTGCTCTCCACCCCCGAGTACGGCTCCGAGCCCCCCGGGCGGGCCTGGCGCCTGTACCGGCGGGCCGGATTCCGGGACGTACTGCGCGAACACCTGTTCACCGGTGACCCCCGTCCGTTCGCGGTGCTCGGGCGTGAGCTCCCGCTGGCCCCGTCCGCCCCGGGTCCGGCTCACCCGGGACACGGCCCGCGGTGACGCCGGGGCCACCGCGCCCGGGTGGCACGATGTCCGGCATGCCGCTCCCCCGCAGCACCACCGATCCGCGCCGGCGGCGCACGAAGGCCGCGGTCCTGCTCGCGGTGCTCACCCTGCTCGCCCTCACCGGGTGCACGCGGGTGCAGGTCGCGCTGGCCGTGCAGCCCGACGACACGGTCGACGGCACCGTCGTCATCGCGACCCCGGACGGCAGCGGCCCGGAGGTCACCGTCCCACCGGCCCTCGAGGACAAGGTCGATCTCGCCCCCTATGACGAGGACGGGTTCGTCGGCTCGAAGGCGTCGTTCGAGGGTCTGACGTTCCCCGAGGTCGCCGAACTGGCCGCGCTCGGCGGGACCGCCTCGGCCAGGGCGAACCTGGAGATGCGCCGGATCGGCGAGCGGATCGCGGTACGCGGGCGGGCCGACCTGACGACGATGCCGGTGGACCGCTCGGACGTCCGGCTCGCGATGAGCTTCCCCGGCGAGGTCGTGGAGACCGACGGCGAGGCCGACGGCGGCACGGTGACCTGGACGTTCTCCCCCGGCGAGGTCTCGCAGCTGAACGCCTCGGTGGTCTCGACCGACCCGAACGCGCCGTCCGTGCTCGGCTGGTCGCTGCTGCTCGCCGGGCTGGTGGCGGTCGCGGCGGGGGCCGTGGTGTTCCTCGCCCGGCGCGACCGCAACCCCGCGATCCGGCGCTGATCCCGGGCCGGCCCCGGACGGCGGCGGAACCGGGGACGGCTCCGCCGCCCGGCCGAGGCCTCAGGCGGTGGCCGGCAGCGCCGACCGCCCGGGGGCGGTCCGCGGGCGGGCGAGCCCGAGCCGCTCGATCAGCTCGGTGGTCGCCGTCGACCGGTTCAGCGAGTAGAAGTGGATCCCGTTCACGCCCTCGGCGATCAGCCGCTCGCAGAGCTCACCGGTCACCTCCATTCCCGCCGCGCGGAACGCCTTCGCGTCACCGCTGTACGGGGCGAGCCGCTCGACGAGCGCCTCCGGCAGCGGCGAGCCGGACAGCTCGGGCCCCTTGTGGAATGTCTTCTCCGAGGTCAGCGGCATGATCCCGGGGATGATGGGCTGATCGAACCCGGCTGCGGCGACCCGGTCGCGCAGCCGCAGGAAGCCCTCGGGCTCCAGGAACAGCTGGGTCACCGCGAACTCCGCGCCGGCCCGGAACTTCCCGACCAGACGCTCGGTGTCGGTCGCCAGGTCGGCCGAGCGGGGGTGGCCGTACGGGAAGGCGGCGACGCCGACGCAGAACGGGCCGGACCGCTTGATCAACGCCACCAGCTCGTCGGCGTACTCGAGCCCCTCCGGGTGACGGACCCACTCGCCGAGCGGGTCACCGGGCGGGTCCCCGCGCAGCGCCATGATGTTCCGCACGCCGGCCGCCGCGAGCGAGCCGATCACGTGCCGGAGCTCGTCCACCGAGTGCGACACCGCCGTCAGGTGCGCCATCGAGCACAGCGTGGTGTCGGTGGCGATCCGCTCGACGGTGCGCACGGTGCGGTCCCGGCTGGAGCCACCGGCGCCGTAGGTCACGGACACGTAGGCCGGGTCGAGGCCCTCCAGTCTGCGGATCGCCCGCCAGAGTTCCGCCTCACCCCGGTCGTCCTTGGGCGGGAAGAACTCCACCGCGAAGAAGGGGCGGTCGACGCTGATCCGTTCGGTCACCGTGGATGCAGAGGTCGTCGTCACCCGGGTGACCTTACGGTGCGATCGCCCCGCCGTGGGCCCCCGAAGCGCCGCCGGCCGCGCTGGGATCGCCCCGACGCCGTCCTCACCTGCGCTCGCCGGGTGCGTGTCGGTGGCCACCGTTAGCCTGGCGGCGTGGTCGATCCCGCTGCCCCCACGTCCGCCCCCGCCGGCTCCGGCGACATCACGACCGCCGGGCCCGCGCCGCTCGACGACGCCCTGCCCCAGCACGTCGAACGGGTGCTGGCCGGATACCTGGACCGGCGTCGCACGGACGTGCTGGGCATCGATCCGGCGGTGGCGCAGGCGGCGGACGCACTGGCCGGGTTCGTGCTCGGCGGCGGGAAGCGGCTGCGGCCCACCTTCGCCTGGTGGGGCTGGCGGGGGGCCGGGGGTGACCCGCAGGACGAGCACGCGCAGGGCGTGCTGACCGCGATCGCCGCGCTGGAGCTGGTGCAGGCCTGTGCGCTCGTGCACGACGACCTGATGGACGCCTCGTCCACCCGCCGGGGGCGACCGACGGTGCACGTCGAGTTCGCCCGCACGCACGCGTCGAACGAGTGGGCGGGGCCACCGGCCCGGTTCGGCGCCGCGGTCGCGATCCTGGTCGGCGACCTGGCGCAGGTGTGGGCCGACGACATGTTCCACTCCGCGACCCTGCCCGACGGTGCGCACGTGCGGGCCGCCGAGCCGTGGCGGGCGATGCGCACCGAGGTGCTCTCCGGCCAGTACCTCGACGTGCTGGCGCAGGCGTCGGGGGACGCGGCGGAGGCCACCGCCCTCAAGATCGACCGGTTCAAGACCGCGGCGTACACCGTGGAGCGTCCGCTGCACCTGGGTGCGGCGATCGCCGGCGCGGAGCAGGCGGTGGTGGGCTCCTACCGCCGCTACGGTGCCGACATCGGGGTCGCGTTCCAGCTGCGCGACGACCTGCTGGGCGTCTTCGGCGACCCGCGGGTGACCGGCAAACCCGCCGGTGACGACCTGCGCGAGGGCAAGCGCACCCTGTTGGTCGCCGCCGGGTTGCAGCGCGCCGAGCAGCGCGGGGACCGCGCCGCGCACGAAGTGATCACCCGCGCGCTCGGTGATCCGGGGCTCGCCGGCGAGGAGCTCGACCGGGTGCGCGCTGCCCTGTCCGAGCTGGGTGCGGTGCAGGTCGTCGAGCAGCGGATCGCCGCGCTGACCGGTTCCGCCCTGGACGCGCTGGATGCCGCCCCGGTCCTGGAGCCCGGCCGGTCCCGGCTGTTCGAGCTGGCCGAGCGGGCCACCCGGCGGGCCTGGTGAGCGGCGTGCGGACGGTGCCGGGCCGCACCGACCACGTGGTCGTCGTCGGTGCCGGGCTGGCCGGGCTCTCCACGGCGCTGCACCTGCTGGGCGCCGGACGCCGGGTGACGATCGTCGAGCGGGAGGAGTTCCCGGGCGGGCGGGCAGGCCGGCTCGACGTCACCGACGACCACGGGACGTACCTGGTCGACACCGGGCCGACCGTGCTGACGATGCCGGAGCTGCTCGAGTCCGCGTTCGCCGCGGTCGGCGAGACCATGGCCGACCGGCTCGACCTGCTGCGGCTCGACCCGGCGTACCGGGCGGAGTTCGCCGACGGGTCGGCGATCGCGGTGCACACCGACGCCGCGGCGATGGAACACGAGGTCCGCGAGACCTGCGGGCCGGATTCCGCACGGGGCTACCGGCGGCTGCGGCGCTGGCTGACCGAGCTCTACCGGGCCGAGATGGACTCGTTCATCGACGCCAACCTCGACTCACCGTTCTCCCTGGTCGGGCCGGATCTGGCCCGGCTGGTCGCACTCGGCGGGTTCGGCCGCCTCGGGCGGCGGATCGAACGCTTCCTGCCCGACGAGCGGCTCCGCCGGATCTTCTCCTTCCAGGCCCTCTACGCCGGCGTCGCGCCGCAGCGGGCGCTCGGGGCCTACGGGGTGATCGCCTACATGGACACGATCGCCGGGGTGTGGTTCCCCCGTGGCGGCATGCGCGCGATGGGCACCGCTCTGGCCGGTGCGGCGGCCGATGCGGGGGCCGAGATCCGCTACGGCCACCGGGTGACCCGCCTGGTCCGCTCCGGCGACCGCGTCACGGCGGTCCGGTCGGTGCCCGCGGGTTCCGGCGAGGAGATCGAGACCGCCTGCGACGCGGTCGTCCTCACCCCGGAGCTCCCGGTCGCCTACGACCTGCTCGGTGGTGCGCCGCGCCGTCCGGTGGGGCTGCGCTGGTCGCCGAGCGCGGTCGTCGTGCACGCCGGGATGCCCGCATCCTCCCCCGGCGTCGCACAGCACCATCACACGATCTCGTTCGGGATGTCGTGGGAGGGCACGTTCCGCGAGATCATCGACCGCGGGAACCTGATGAGCGATCCGTCGTTGCTCGTCACGCGGCCGGGGCTGAGCGACCCCGGACTGCAGCCCGCCGGCCGGGAGCTGCTCAGTGTGCTCGCCCCCTGCCCGAACACCGCCGTCGCCCCGGGCATCGACTGGGGCCGGGTCGGCCCCGCCTACGCCGAAGAACTGTTCGGTGTGCTCGTCGACCGGAACCTCGCCGACCCGGGCGTCACGCCGAGCTGGACCCGGCTGTGGACCCCGCGCGACTGGGCGGCCGCGGGGATGGCCGCCGGTACCCCGTTCTCCGCGTCGCACACGCTCGCCCAGACCGGGCCGTTCCGGCCGCGGAACCTGGTGCGTGGGGTGTCCAACGCCGTGCTCGCCGGCTGCGGCACCACCCCCGGCGTCGGGATCCCGCCGGTACTGGTCTCGGGACGGCTGGCGGCCGAACGGATCACCGGGTCGCGGCCGTCCGACCGGGCCGGTCGCGGTGCGGGGTCGCGGGTCGGCCGCTGATCGCCACGTGGGACGATTCCGGCCACGATGACCGCCCAGCCCTCGCCCCCGATCCCCCGCCCGGCGGCACCGGAGACGGTGCCCGCGGCCGCCGACCCGAGCGAGCCCCGCAGCGGGTCCCCGCGGTCCCGCCGGTCCGCGGTCGCCGCCCGCCTGGGCAGCCCGCCGCGGCCCACCGTGCTGCTCGGGCTCGCCGGCACGGTGCTCATGTTCCTCGGGGCCGCGGGCGCCGGCGGCATCCCGGTGCGCGATCCGATCCTCGGGAACTCCCCGCTCTCGTTCTGGCGGTACGGCCACGGGTCGATGATCGCCGGGATCGTCGTCTACACCGGGCTGGCGCTGATGGTGTGGGCATGGGTGCGGCTGGGCCGCGACGTCCTCGCCCACCGGGTGGGCGGACGGGCGGTGCTGACCACGGCGTGCGTCTGGATGATCCCGATGCTGGTCACACCACCGCTGTTCACCAGGGACCCGTACAGCTATCTCGCCCAGGGTGCCCTGCCGCTGGCCGGCTACGACCCGTACCGGTTCGGACCGGACACGATGGGCGGGATCTTCACCGACAACGTCCACTTCTTCTGGCAGGACACCCCGGCCCCCTACGGTCCGCTGTTCATCCTGCTGGCGCAGGGGATCGTGCTGCTGGTCGGCCAGAACGTCCTGCTCGGCGTGATCGCGATGCGGTTGATGCTCGTCAGCGGCCTGGTGCTGCTGATCGCCGTGCTGCCTGCACTGAGCCGGCGGCTGGGGGGCCGGCCCGCGCTCGCGCTGTGGATCGCGGTGGCGAACCCGGTGATGGTCGTGCACCTGGTCGGCGGCGTGCACAACGACCTGCTCGTCGTCGGCCTGCTCCCCCTCGCCGCGCTGCTCGCGCTGCGGGACCGGTTCGTGTGGGCGATCGTCGTCGCCTCGCTGGCGATGGCCGTCAAGGCCTCGGCCGGTCTGATCCTGCCGTTCCTGGTGCTGGTCTGGGCCGGGAAGCTCACCGGGCCGTTCTGGTCCCGGCTGGTGCGGGCCGGGCTGCCGTCGGTCGCCGTGTTCGTCGCGGTGTTCGGGGCGTGCACCTGGGCCACCGGCTACGGGCTGGGCTGGCTCCCGGCGCTCAGCGCGCCGTCGATGATCGTGAACTGGCTGTCCTGGTCCACCGGTGCCGGGCAGGCCGCGCACGCCGTCGCCGGGATGTTCGCGGACGGGCTCAACCAGCAGGCGTTCGTCGAGGTCTTCCGGGCGATCGGCGCAGGTGTGCTCGGGCTGCTCGTCGTGGCGCTCTGGTGGCTGGCGCGGGACGGCGGGACGGTCGCGATCCGGAACGCTGCGATCGCGCTGGCGCTGGCCGCCGTGCTCGCCCCGACGACGCTGCCGTGGTACCTGAGCTGGGGATTCTGCATCCTCGCGATGACCGCGTGGAGCGCACGCGGGCTGCAGTGGATCGTCTTCGGCTCCGTCTGGTTGATGATCGTCTACTTCCCGGACGGGGAGACGGCCCTCTACGCGCCGTTCTACCTGCTGCTGTGCGCCGCCGCCGGCGTGCTGGCCGCAGTCTCGCTGCTCCGACCGGACCCGCTCGGCCTGCGTTCCGGCCGCCGGCCGACGGCGCACGGTCCGGCGCCGACTGCCGCCGCTCCGGCCGACCTGCCCGGCTCGCCGCCGGTGCCCGACGGTGTCCGCGGCCGCGGCTGAGCGGGCGGCCCGGGCGGAACTCGACGCCGCCGGGCTGTCCGATCCGGTGCTGCGGGCCGCGTACACCGCCTGCCGCAGCCTGCACGCCGAGCACGGCCGCACCTACTACCTCGCGACCCGGTTGCTGCCGCCGGAGCGGAGGGTCGACATCCACGCCCTCTACGGGTTCGCCCGCCACGCCGACGAGATCGTCGACGATCCCGACGGCGCGGGCGGCGGCCGGCCACGGTCGCGGCTCGACGCGCTGGACGCGCAACTGGCGGCCGCGCTCGCCGGGACACCGCTGCCGGGGAGCCGGCCCGAGGTCCTCGCCGTCGCCGAGACCGCTCGCCGGCACGCGCTGGACCCGTCGTTGTTCGGTGACTTCATGGCGTCGATGCGGATGGACCTCACGGTGGACGGTTACGCCACCGACGCCGATCTGGCCGTCTACGTGCACGGTTCGGCCGCCGTGATCGGGCTGCAGACCCTGCCGGTGCTCGGGACCGTGGTGCCGCGAGCCGAGGCCGAGCCGCACGCCGCGCTGCTCGGCGTCGCCTTCCAGATGACGAACTTCCTGCGCGACGTCGGCGAGGATCTCGACCGTGGCCGCGTCTACCTCCCGGCGGACGAGCTGGCCGCGTTCGGGGTGGACCGTGATCTGCTGATCTGGTCGCGGCGCACCGGACGGGCCGACCGGCGGGTGCGGCGCGCGCTCGCCCACCTGGTCGCCCGCACCCGCGCCACCTACCGCCGCGCGGACCCCGGGATCCCGATGCTGCAGCCGGTGTCCCGCGCGTGCGTGGGCACGGCGCGCACGCTCTACTCGGGAATCCTCGACGAGATCGCCGACGCCGGCTACGACATCCTGAACCGGCGGGTCGCGGTGCCGAACCGGCGACGCGCCGCCGTCGCCCTGCCCGGCCTGGGCCGGGCGGTGCTCTCCCGGGGTGTGGAGCTCGCCCGGGAGCGGGCCGGGCGCCGGGCGCCGCTCAGAACGCCATCGCCTGGGCGCGGCGCTTGACCTCCTTGTGCCGGCCGGCGCCGATCGCCCCGATCGGCGAGCCCGGTAGCGACTCGTCCTCGGTGAACAGCCAGGTCAGGATCTCGCGGTCGTCGTAGCCGCCGTCGCGCAGCACGCTGATCGTGCCGGCGAGGCCGCGCACCACGTCGTTCCCGTCGAGGAACGCCGCGGGGACGACGATGTCGCCGCCGTCCTTCAGCGACAGGAGTTGACCTTCCCGGACCAGCTGGTGGACGCGGGACGGGGGGATCGACAGCCGGGAGGCGACCTCGGAGACGGTCAGCGTCTCCTCCGTGACGGCCGCGGGGAGGGTCTCGCTCACAGTCCGACACTGTCCCACATCGGGTCGCCACACCCCACACTCCGGCGCACGGCCCGTGTCGCGCCCGGCCCCGGCCCGCACCGGGCGGGCACGCACGGTCCCCGGGTGGGTGCCGGGCGTGCCGTACCCACCCGGACGGCGGGTAAGGGTCGCTGAAGTAGCCTTCCCGGCGTGAGCGCACCGTCCGGACCGGTCGACCCCGGCACGCCGGACGGGGCCGGCCCGGTGATGGCGGACGGCCCCGGTCCCGCCCTGCTCGACGGCCGCTACCTGGTCGGGCCGGTGCTCGCCCGAGGTGGCATGTCCACCGTCTACCACGGCACCGACACCCGTCTCGAGCGCGCGGTGGCGATCAAGGTGATGGACCCCAGGATGGCCGGGGACCACGCGTTCCGCACCCGGTTCGACCGGGAGGCGCGGCTCGCCGCCCGCATCGACCATCCGGCGGTCGTCGCGGTCTACGACCGGGGCACGGTGCCGGCCGGGCCGCTCGGTGAGCCGAGCCTGTTCGTCGTGATGGAACTGGTCGACGGCGGCACCTTGCGGGACGTGCTGCGGGCCCGCGGCGCACTCGGCCTTCCGGCGGCGGTGCGGGTGCTCGAACCGGTGCTGGCCGGTCTGGCCCGCGCGCACCGGCTCGGCATGGTGCACCGCGACGTGAAACCGGAGAACGTCCTGATCTCGTCGTCCGGTGAGGTGAAGGTCGCCGACTTCGGGCTGCTCACGGCGGCGGCCGAGGCCGGTGTCAGCCACGCCGGGATGATCCTCGGGACGATGGCCTACCTCTCTCCCGAGCAGGTCGTCTCCGGCCGCGCGGACAGCCGCAGCGACGTCTACGCCGCCGGCGTCGTGCTCTACGAGATGCTCACCGGCCGTCCGCCCTACACCGCGGACAACCCGCTGTCGGTTGCCTACCGGCACGTGAACGAGGACGTCCCGCCGCCGTCGGCGTCCACCCCCGGCCTGCCGCCCGCGGTGGACGCGCTCGTCGCGCGGGCGACCGCCCGCGACCCCGAGGACCGCCCGGTCGACGCCGAGCACTTCCGCCGGGAGCTCCTGGAGGTCGCCGAGCGGCTCGGGCTGCCCCGGGCCGGGGTGCCGCGGCCGCCGGGGCCGCCGGCGATCGACGAGGGTGCGACCCTCCCGGCCGGGCCGCGGCGGCACCGGCCGACCGGCGTGCAGCCGCGCGGCCCCGGGGGGACCCGGGCTCATGCGCTGCTCGGGGCGCACGGCACCGCTGTCGCCCCGGCGGGCGAGCCGGAGGCGCTGTCCCGGGCCGATCTGCGCGCGGACCGGCGCCGCAGCCGCCGGATCTTCACGTTGTGGATGGTGCTGCTGGTGCTGCTCGCGGCGCTGGCCGGCACCGGGGCGTGGTGGCTCGGCTCGGGCCGCTGGACGACGATGCCCGCCGTCACCGGTCTCGACCGGGACCGGGCGACCGCGCTGATCGCCGAGGCCGACCTGACCCCGTCGATCACCGAGCGGGCCGACGACGACATCGCGGCCGATCTGGTCGCCTCGGTCGACCCGGCACCGGAGACCCGGGTGCTGCGCGGGTCGGCGGTCACCCTCGTCGTGTCGACCGGGCGTCCGGCCGTGCCGGACGTGCCGGCCGGCAGCGCCGTGGAGACCGCCGAGGAGGCGGTGCGTCAGGCCGGGCTGACCCCGGTGCGGTCGACGGCTGCCGAGGAGTTCAACGCGGAGGTCCCGAGCGGGGCGGTGATCCGGACCGATCCGGCGGCCGGGGCCCGCCTCCCGGGCGGCACGGCGGTCACCCTGGTGATCAGCCGCGGCCCGGAGCCGGCGCCGCCACGTCCCCCGCCGCCGAGCGACGAGGACCAGGATGCGACCTCGGTGCCGTTCGTGATCGGCATGCGCGCCGACGACGCCGAGGAACTGCTGGAGTCGCAGGGCTTCGACGTCGACATCGACCGCAGCTTCCCGTTCGGCCGCCGGGACGGGCGCGTCGTCGGTCAGGATCCGTCGGCGGGCGACGCCGAGCCCGGTGACACCATCACCCTGACCGTCCTCTGAACCCCGCCCGGCAGCACCACCGGTGATCAGGTCAGGACGAGCACCGGCACGGCCGGTGCTCCCGCGCCGTACCCGACCGCCCCGCGCATCGCGGTGCCGCTGCTGCGACGGCTGTCCGGGCCCGCCGGTCCAGGATCGCCGCGAACGCCGCCAGCACCAGGTGGACGGTCATCCCCCAGAGAGCCCGGACGGACGGACCGGACGAGAAGGCCGGTAGGACTACGCATCCACCGGGCGTCGCGCCGCTCAGCCGCGCAGCATCTCGGCGACCAGGAAGGCCAGCTCCAGGCTCTGCTGGGTGTTGAGCCGCGGATCGCAGGCCGTCTCGTAGCGGCCCGCCAGATCGGTGTCGGAGATCCGCTGCGCACCGCCCAGGCACTCGGTGACGTCCTCCCCGGTGACCTCGACGTGGATGCCACCCGGGTGCGTACCCAGCGAGCGGTGCACCTCGAAGAAGCCCTGCACCTCGTCGACGATCCGGTCGAAGTGCCGGGTCTTGTACCCGGTGGACGCCTCGTGCGTGTTGCCGTGCATCGGGTCGCACTGCCAGATGACCTTGTGCCCGGACGCGGTGACCTTCTCGACGATCGCCGGCAGCACGTCACGGACCTTGTCGTTGCCCATCCGGGAGATCAGCGACAGCCGGCCGGCCCGGTTGTGCGGGTCGAGCCGCTCCACGTACTCGACGGCCTGGTCGGGCGTCGTCGTCGGACCGATCTTCATCCCGATGGGGTTCGCCAGGAGCTCCGCGAAGGCGACGTGGGCGCCGTCGAGCTGGCGGGTGCGCTCACCGATCCAGAGGAAGTGCGTGGACAGGTCGTAGAGCTTGGGGGCTTCCCCGCCGGTCTGGTCGCGCTCCAGGTCCAGCCGCAGCATCGCGCGCTCGTAGTCGAGCAGCAGCGCCTCGTGGCTGGCGTAGAACTCCACCTGGTGCAGGTTGTGGTCGCGCACCCCGCAGGCGTCCATGAACCGCACCGCTCGGTCGATCTCGGCCGCGACCGCCTCGTACCGGACACCGGCCGCGGAGGTGCGGACGAAGTCCTTGTTCCAGTCGTGCACCTTCGTCAGGTCCGCCATGCCGGTCGCGGTGAGCCCACGGACCAGGTTCATCGCGGCCGAGGCGTTGGCGTAGGCGCGGATCATCCGGGACGGGTCCGGGATGCGGCCCACCGGGTCCGGGGCGAGCCCGTTGACGATGTCGCCGCGGTAGGACGGCAAGCCGGCCGCGTCGACCGGGGAGCTGCGCGGCTTGGCGTACTGACCGGCGATCCGGCCGACCTTCACGACCGGCATCGATGCGCCGTAGGTGAGGACGACGGCCATCTGCAGCAGCGTCCGGATCGTCGCCCGGATGTGCGGTTCGGTGTTGTCGACGAAGGTCTCGGCGCAGTCACCGCCCTGCAGCAGGAACGCCTCCCCGTTGGCCACGTCGGCGAGCCGCGACTGCAGCCGGTCGACCTCGGGTGGGAGCACGACCGGCGGGACCGACTCCAGGACCTTCCGGACCTCGCCCACCCGCGACGGCTCGGGCCACTCGGGCTGCTGCTGGGCTGGGCGGGAGAGGGCGTCGTCCAGCGCGGAGCGCAGGTCCGCGGGCAGCGGCGGCAGCTCCGGGAGGACGTCGATCGGCGCGTCGACGGACCAGTTCACGACATCCAGACTAGGCCCGGGCGATCGGGCTCGGCGCCCCGGCCCCCGCGGCGAGCGTCTCGGCGATGACCTCCCACCGGCGCAGGTTGTGCCGGGCGTCGGCCAGCGCGTCGTGCGCATCCGGCGGCGGCGGCGGCAGGGTGGGCTTCCCCGCGTCCTCCCAGCGCTGGCGCAGCTCGCGGGTGAAGCGGGGCATGGGCCGGGGCAGTGCTGGCATCGCGCCCCAGAGCTGGCAGAGCGCGACATGGTCGTACGCGGCGATCCAGGCCCACAGCTCGATCTCACCCGGCGCGGAGGTGCAGAACTCCAGCAGCTCCTCGCGGATGCGGGCCCGCGACATCCAGGCCCGGTCGGCCGGCGACGGCAGCTTCGGCAGCACGTTCGCGCGGACCCACTTCCCGGCCCGGCCCGGATCGAACTCGGTGGACACGGCGTAGAACTCGCGTCCGTCCTCGCCGACGACACCGATCGACACCAGGTCGATCGTGGTGCCGTCCTCGATGAACTCGCAGTCGTAGAAGAATCGCATGATGTGACCTGTGTACCCGCCGCGCTCAGCTGGCGCGGGAGTCGGGCACGTTGGCCTCCGGACGGCGGGTGCCGGGCCGGGCCGGGGCCGGGGCGGCCCCGCCGGTCGCCGCCCGTTCCTTCACCGACGCGGCGTACATGTCGACGTAGGTCTGCCCGGAGAGCTCCATCAGGTTGTACATGATCTCGTCGGTCATCGAGCGCTCGATGAACCGGTCACCGGCCATGCCCTCGTAGCGGGAGAAGTCGATCGGCTCGCCGATGATGATGCGCACCTTGCGCGGCCGCCACATCTTCGAACCGATCGGGTTGACCTTGTCCGTGCCGACCATCGCGACCGGGATCACCGGGACGCCGCCCTCGAGCGCCATCCGGGCGACACCGGTCTTGCCCTTGTAGAGCTTGCCGTCCGGGGAGCGGGTGCCCTCGGGGTAGATGCCGAGCAGCTTGCCCTCACCGAGCAGCCGTACGGCGGTGTCCATCGCGGCCCGCGCGGCGGATCCGCCGGAGCGGTCCACCGGGACCTGGCCCACTCCGGTGAAGAACAGCTTCTTGAGCCAGCCCCGGATCCCGGGCTCGGTGAAGTACTCGCGCTTGGCCAGGAACGTGACCCGCCGGGGCAGCATCAGCGGCAGGAAGAACGAGTCGGCCACGGCGAGGTGGTTGCTGGCGAGGATCGCACCCCCGTGCGCCGGCACGTTCTCGGCGCCCACGATCTCGGGTCGGCAGAGGACCCGCATCAACGGGCCGAGCAGCACGAACTTGGACCACCAGTACAGCACCCTGCGCTGCCTCCCTACGACTTCCGGGCGACAGCCTACGGAGCCCCCGGTGCTCGCCACAACGGGGCCGGCGGGCCGGGGCGGCCCGGTACAACCCGGCCCCGGGGCGTGACAGGATGTCCCGGCACGCGCCGGTGCGGCCGGGAAGGACGGGCATGGACCCAGCAGGCAGCCGGGGGGACCGACCGGAGGACGATTTCGAGTCGATCGTCGCGGGCTGGCGGGACGAGGGCTCGGTCCCCGACTGGCCCGGTGAACGCACCGAGCCGGCCGGGCCCGCCGAGCCGGTGGTGCAGCCCGGTGAGCGGCCGGTGCACCGGCCGGGCCCGGCCGCCGGGGACGAGGACGACGGCCACTACCACCCGCCGGAGCCGCCGCCGCTGCCGCGGCCGGGACCGCCTGCGGTGGTCGGCGGCGGGTTGATCGGGCTGGGGCTGGTGCTGTGCATCTCGCCGGGCCTGATCGGCGCCGGCGGAAGCTGGCCCCTCCCGCTCGGTCTCGTGCTGATGGCGGCCGGTCTCGCCTGGCTGGTGCTGCGACTGTGGACCGGTGAGCCCGGCGACGAGGGCTCCGACCCGTACGACGACGGCTCCCGGCTCTAGCGCCCCCCGGCCCGGGAGATGGTCTCCCGGGCCAGCGTCGCCGCCCCCACGACGGCGGCGGCCGGACCGAGCTGCGCGGTGCGGATCCGGGCCAGCGGCCGGTTCCCCGCTCCGGTGGCGATCCGCGCGTAGTGCTCGCGGGCCACGTCCAGGAACTGCGGCGCGGAGCCGGACACCCCGCCCGCGATCACCACCAGGTCCGGGTCGAACACGTCGGCCACCAGCGACAGCCCCTCCCCCAGCCAGTGCCCCAGCTCGGCCATCGCGGCGCGGCCGATCGGGTCGCCCTCGCGGGCCGCCGCGCCGACCCGCCTGCCGGTGATCCGGCCCGGGTCCTGCGCGGCCTCCCTGGCGAGTGCCGACGGGCCGGGCGGATGGGTACCGGAGATCAGCTCCAGGGCGGTGGCGGCCAGGGCGGTGCCGCTGCAGTAGCGCTCCCAGCAACCGCGCTTGCCGCAGGGGCAGGAGCGGCCGTCCGGCACGACGCGCAGGTGCCCCAGCTCGGGCGCGACGCCGTGGGCGCCGCGGTACAGCTCGCCGTCGAGCAGCAGTGCTCCGCCGATCCCGGTGCCGAGGGCGATCAGCACCGCGGCCGAGGCGCCCGCCGCGGCCCCGTAGCGGCGCTCGGCCAGCGCGGCCGAGTTGGCGTCGTGCTCCACGACGACCGGCAGCCCGCCCAGCCGGTCCGAGATCCGCCGGGCGACCGGGGCGTCCCGCCAGGACAGGTGCGGGGCGTAGCGGACCAGCCCGCGCCCGGCGTCGACGAACCCGGCCAGCGCGAGCCCGACGGCGGACACCGGGTACCTGCGGCGCAGTTCCTCCACGGCGCCGGCGATGGCGGCCTCCAGCGCGTCGTCGGTGCCGGGCGTGGGGGCCGAGACGGTGTCGAGGACGTCGCCGTCGTCACCGACGGCACCGGCCCGCACGCTGGTCCCTCCCACGTCGACCCCGACGGTGAGGGTGCGGGTCACGTCCGGTGCACCACGATCCGCTGCACGGACCGGCCACCCCCGGTCCGGCCACCGTTCTGGCCGGCGTGCCCGGCAGGCGCGGTGTAGTGCGCGGTCTGCTGCGCCGGGCCGCTCCCACCGTCCGGGGTGCGGCCGCGCCCCGGCGGCCCGGTGTCCTGCTCCAGCAGCGCCGCCAGCGCCGCCAGCACGCCCGTCGCGTGCACCGACAGCGACTCCGCCAGCTCGGACCGCTCACCGCGCAGCAGCGCGACGACGGCACAGACGGGGCACGCCGCACAGGCGCCCGGGCTGCCCGGCTCCGGGGCCCGGCCGGCCCCGGCGGCGAGCGGCTCGATCGCGCCGCGCAGCCGTTCCAGCAGGTGCAGGGCGGTCTCGCGCAGGTCGTCCGGAATGCCCGCGGCGCCGCAGCAGCCGGCGGTCACGAGGTCATCCAGGTGCCGGGATCGGGCACGAAGGTGATCACCAGCCGGGCCTGGGCACCGGTGCCCTCCAGCCGGGCACCGGTCGCCTCGCAGCGCCGCAGCACCGACGGCAGCGACACCATCCGCCGGGAGAAGCCGATGCCGACGACCATGTCGTCGCCGACCCGGGCCAGGTCCAGCGGGGCGTCCTCGGCACCGGGGAGCGCGACGTCCAGCTCGAACTCGGTGTCGGCGGACACCCCCCGGCCCGCGGTGCGACGCAGCTCCATCAGCGGGCGCGGTGCGGTCCGCTCGGGCGAACCGGCGGGGTCCCGGTCGCCGTAGATCGAGCGGGCCAGCTCGCGCAGCGACCCCACACCGGTCGGTTCGGCCGCGGTGTAGCGGACCGCCGTCACCGGCACGTCCGCGGCGAGCTGGCCCAGTTCGCGCAGCACCGCCTGCTGCTCGGTGGCCCGCTCACGCAGCCAGCGGGCCGCCGGCCCGCGCAGCGACGGCGGCGGGCCGGGCATGACCCGGTTCGCCATCAGCGCATCTACCCGCAGTTCGTGCAGGGCGAGCGCGGTCAGGGTGCGTCGGGTCTCGGCGGCGACCACCCGCTCCGGGGTGAGAACGAGCCGGATCGAGGTCCGGGAGCGGTCGGCGAGCAGTGCCCGCAGCCCGGAGAGCTGCTCGGCCAGCGCACCCAGCGCGGCGACGGTGCGCTCCCAGTCGGCGCCGTCGTTCTTCGCGCCGGCCAGGTTCGCGACCAGGCCGCGGACGGCGCGGCGGTGCGCCGGGAACAACCGCTCCAGGTAGCCCGACAGCGCCTCGGGCAGGGTGAGCAACCGCAGGGTCTCCGCGGTCGGCCCGCAGTCGACGACGACGACGTCGTACTCCCCGGAGTCGGCGAACCGCTGCACCTCGACGAGCGCGAGCAGGTCCTCCACGCCGGGCAGCACGGTCAGCTCGTCGGCGACCAGCTCGTCCACCCCGGCACCGGCCAGCATGGTCCGCAGGTGCGCCTGCAGCTCGCCCCAGGCGCCCTCCAGGAGGTGCCGGGCCTCGATGTGGGCCGCCCACAGGTTCTCCGTGACCGGGGTGGGTTCGGAGCCCAGTTCGGCGTCGAGCGCGTCACCCAGCGAGTGCGCGGGGTCGGTGGAGACCACCAGCGCGGACCGGCCGGACCCGGCGAGCAGCGCGGCAGTGGCCGCGGCCAGGGTGGTCTTGCCGACCCCGCCCTTGCCGGTGAAGAGCACGACGCGCACGCCGCGGAGCGTAACGATCGGTGCGACACCGGCTCCGGCTGACCCGCCGAAGCGGATCTCGCCACGGCTCTCAGCCCTTCTCGACGCGCCGCTTCAGGCCTTTCAGCGCGGTGTCGATGATCACCTTCTCGGCCTTGCGGCGGAGCATCCCGATCATCGGGAAGTTGACCTCGACGGACAACTCGTAGGTGACCGTCGTCCCGTCGCCCTCGGGCTCCAGCCGGTAGGCGCCGTCCTGCGCGCGCTGGATGCCGCCCTTCACCAGCGTCCACCAGACGGACAGGTCGTCGTCGGCCCAGGTGTAGTCCAGCGTGTACGAGTCCTTGATCGCGCCTGCGTCCATCGAGAACCGCACCTGGGAGGCACGGTCGCCGCTGCCCGGGTCCAGGATCTCGACCGCGGTGATCTGGTCGGTCCACTCCGGGTACGAGGCGAAGTCCGCGATCACCGACATCACCTGGTCCGGCGGGGCGGCGATGTGGATCGAGGAGGTGGTCGCGTCGGCCATGGCGGGAGGCTATCTGCGTGCTCACAGGTGAAGCACGCAGGGCTGCTCGAGTTCGCGGAAGTGGCCGACGTTGACGCAGTCCGTACGGCCGATCCGGGCGCGCCGGTGCAACGGCTGGTGGACGTGCCCGAACAGGGCGTGCGAGGGCTGCTCGGCGCGGATCCGGGCGGTCAGCGGCGCGCTGGCGATCTCGGCGCGCCGGGTGACGACGTCGTAGGTCAGCACCGGCACGTCCGGCGGGACGTGCGTGCAGAGCAGGTCGGCCGGGCCGAGCGCGTCGAGCCGGGCGGTCCACTCGTCGTGCGGCAGGAAGTACGGCTGCCACGGCCCGCCGCGGCGCGGCGCGACCCCCGGCGGGAGCGGCACGCCGCCGAGGAAGCCGATCCGGCGCCCGCCGATCTCGATCACCTGCCGGTCGGCGTGCACCACCCCGTCCACGTCGGGCCACAGCCGCGGCACGTCGACGTTGCCGGGGATCGCCCAGACCGGCACCCCGAGGCCTGCGAGCACCGCGAAGATCTCGGCGTACTGCTCGGTGACGGCGTCGACGACGGCGGCGGCCGGATCGGCGAACCGGCTCCACGAGCGTTCGAGCAGGCCCTGTATCTGGGCGCGGGGAGCCCCGATCCGGCGCATCCGGCCGAACTCCGCGGCGATCCCGGAACCGAGCAGCCGGGCGATGATCCCGTTGTCCGGGTCCCGGTAGTCGACGAACTCCAGCAGGTCGCCGAGCACCAGCAGACCGTCCGCACCGGCCGCGGCGCGGGCCAGCGCCCGGGTGTTGCCGTGGACGTCGGAGACGACGTGCAGCCGCACTCAGCGCCCCCCGTCCGGCGCGACCCCGGCGGGCCGCCCGGCCTCCAGCCGGCGCTTCAACGCGAACGCGTGCGCCTTGAACGCGCGGTGCCGCCGGTCGGACTCACCCCGGCTCCGGCGCCGACGGTTCCGCCGGGCGGGGCGGTCGGGGGTCGCGCGCAGGAAGAAGTGCAGGACCGTGCCGTCGAGCACCTCCTCGCACCAGACCTCCATGGTCCCGGTGAGCGCGCCGGTGACGGTCCACCGGATCCCGGCGGGGCCACGGTCGTGTGCGATCTCGGGGCGCAGGTCCGGCCAGTAGCCCGGCCAGCAGGCCGGGTCGGCGAACTCGGCGGCCACCCGCTCGCGGGGGACGGCCAGGAACGTCTCGTCGACGACGTCCACCGACGGCGGCGCGGCCCGCCCTGACTGCACTGGTGACGCGCTCGGCACGAACTCAGCGTGCCACCCTCCCGCCGCGGGGCCGACAGGGGTACCGTGCCGCGGTCGACACGGCCGGACGGGTCCGATCCGCATCCGTTATGCCCGAGTCGATGCACTCCGGCCCTACTTGACGGTAGGTTCGGGTCCCAGCAGGTCGGCACGTGCGTCCGCCGGCCGCACTCTGCCTGCCGAGGCCGCCAGGAGGTCGATCCCCGTGCGTGAGTACAGCGTCCCCGCCACGGTGTCCGTGGGTGCCGACGAGTCGGTCGCCGACGCCGTCTTCGACAACGCCGCGCAGCACGCCGCGGACGTCCTCTACCGCCGCAAGGGCGCCGACGGCGCGTGGACCGACATCACGGCCGCCGAGTTCGCCGAACAGGTCACCCGGGTCGCCGCCGGCCTGATCGCGGCCGGCGTCCAGGCGGGCGACCGGATCGCACTGCTGTCCCGCACCCGGTACGAGTGGACGCTGTTCGACTACGCCGTCCTCACCGCGGGCGCGGTGACCGTCCCGATCTACGAGACGTCCGCACCGGACCAGATCTCCTGGATCCTGTCCGACTCCGGTGCGGTCGGCATCGTCGTGGAGACGGCCGAGCACACGGCGTCGGTGGAGAAGATCCGGGCCGACGCACCCGCGCTCCGCCACATCTGGCAGATCGACCCCTCGGCCGCCGCGCCGGGCAGCCCGTCCGCGATCGAGCAGCTGACCGGGCTGGGTTCGGACACCCCCGACGACGTGGTGCACGAGCGCCGCAACGCGGTGCGCGCAGCCGACCTCGCCACCCTGATCTACACCTCCGGCACGACCGGACGCCCCAAGGGCTGCGAGCTGACCCACCGCAACCTGCTGACCGAGTGCCGCACGATCGCCTCGACCATCCCGGACCTGCTCGCCCACGGTGGTTCGGTGCTGCTGTTCCTGCCGCTGGCGCACGTGTTCGGCAAGGTCATCCAGTGCGGCGCGCTGACCACCCGCACCGTGGTCGGGCACAGCCCGGACGTGAAGAACCTCCTTCCCGACCTGGCCGAGTTCAGGCCGACCTTCCTGCTCGCGGTCCCTCGGGTGTTCGAGAAGGTCTACAACGGCGCACGGCTGCGGGCGCACAACGACGGCAAGGGCAAGATCTTCGATGCCGCCGCCGACACCGCGATCGCCTACTCCGAGGCGCTCGACTCCGGCGGCCCCGGGTTGGTCCTCAAGGCCAAGCACGCACTGTTCGACAAGCTGGTCTACGGCAAGCTGCGGGCCGCCGTCGGCGGGAACGTCACCGCCGCAGTGTCCGGCTCGGCCCCGCTCGGCGCCCGGCTCGGCCACTTCTTCCGCGGTATCGGCCTGCCGGTCCTGGAGGGCTACGGCCTGACCGAGACCACCGCCGGAATCACCCTGAACACCCTCGACGCCCAGCGGGTCGGTTCGGTCGGGCGTCCGGTGCCCGGTTGTGCGGTCCGGATCGCCGAGGACGGCGAGGTCCTGCTCCGCGGCGACATCGTCTTCCAGGGGTACTGGCACAACGAGGAAGCCACGAAGGCGGCCCTGGAGGACGACGGCTGGTTCCACTCCGGCGATCTCGGCGAACTCGACGACGCCGGCTTCCTCACCATCACCGGCCGCAAGAAGGAGATCATCGTCACCGCGGGCGGCAAGAACGTCGCTCCGGCGGTGCTCGAGGACCGGCTGCGGGCGCACCCGCTGGTCGGTCAGTGCATCGTGGTCGGCGACCAGAAACCGTTCATCTCGGCGCTGGTCACCATCGACCCGGAGGCGCTGCCCGGCTGGCGTGAGCGCAACGGCAAGCCGGAGGGCGCCGGCGGCTCCGCTTCCGACCTCGTCGACGATCCCGAGCTGCGCGGGGAGATCGCCGCCGCCGTCGAGGAGGCCAACCAGGCGGTGTCCCGGGCCGAGCAGATCCGCAAGTTCCGGATCCTGCCCGTCGACTTCAGCGAGGCCGGTGGCGAGCTGACGCCGACCCTGAAGGTGAAGCGCAAGGTCGTCGTCGACACGTACTCGGACGAGATCGAGGCGCTCTACTCCGGGGCCACCGCCGAGCGGAGCTGATCCGCCCGCCCGGCCAGGTGGGCGTGCAGCCGGGCCGCCGCGGCCCGGCCGCCCCAGATCCGTCGCACCCGGTCCCGCCCGGCCCGGCCCATCGCCAGGGCCCGGGCGGGATCGGCGAGCAGCTCGGCGAGCCGGTCCACCAGGGCTGCGACCTCCCGGCCCCGGACGACGTACCCGGTGACGCCCTCCTGCACCGTCTCCGGGGCGCCCCCGGAGTCACCCGCGACCACCGGGAGGCCGGTGGCCGCCGCCTCCAGCAGTGCGATCCCGAGCCCCTCGACGTCCAGCCCGCCGAGGTGGGTCCGGCAGGGCAGTGCGAACACGTCGCCCGCCGCGTGGTGCGCGGCCAGCTCCTCCGCCGGGACCCGGCCGGTGAACACGACGTGCTCGGACACCCCGTGCCGGGCGGCCAACCGGTGCAGCCGGTCGCGGTAGGGACCACCGCCCACCAGCAGCAGCCGGGTCCCGGGGACGCGGCGGCGGAGCAGCGGCAGCGCGGCGATCAGCGTGTCCTGGCCCTTGCGCGGCATCAACCGGGACACGCAGGTGACGGTCGGGCTCGCGCCGAGGCCGTACCGGCCCCGGATCTCAGCACGGGCCGCGGGATCGGGCGCGAACCGGTCGGTGTCCACCGGCGGGGGCAGCGGTTCGAGTGCGGCGTCCGGCCCGAAGGCCGCGGCGATCCGGTCCCGGGTCCAGCGGGAGACGGTGGTGACGACGTCGGCGTCGGTCCCGATCCGACGCAGCGCGTACCGGGCCCCGGGGAGCATCGACCAGCCGACCTCGTGTCCGTGCGTGCTCGCGACCACGCGGCCGATCCCGGCCCGCCGGCGCAGGTGCGGCCCGAGCAGGCCGAGCGGGGCGGCGGCGCCGAACCAGACCGTGTCGGCACCGTGTTCACGGGCGAGCCGGACGGCGCGGCGGGCGACGTCCGGGCCGGGGAGCATCAGTGTTCCCGGATGCCGGTGCACGGGGAACGGCTGGACCGCGTCGAACGCCGCCGCACCGGGCCAGTCCGGTGCGTGGACGGCGAGCTCGCCGGGCGGCAAGGCGCGGGCCAGATCGTGCAGGTAGCTCTGGATCCCACCGGTGCGCGGCGGGAAGTCGTTGGTCACCAGCAGCGTGCGGGGCACGGCCGCGACGGTATCGGGGCGCCCGCCCGGGGCACGTGCGGCCCGGGGACAGGCCGGCCGGCGGCCCCCCCGGCGGCGGCGGGGGCGCGC
>NZ_JBFAON010000012.1:0-139828 GCF_040659795.1 Pseudonocardia sp. NPDC049635 | reverse complement strand
CTGCTCGGAGTCCCACGGGTCGGCGAAGCACCCGCTGCGGGTTCCGCCCGCGGGTACGCCGCGGGCCGCCGGCCGCGGGTTCGTGCACCGTTTCTGTCGGACCCCTCCCCTAGCGTCCGCGGTGATCGATCGACGACCCACCGACTCGACCCACCTCACCGAAGGAGGCGTGATGATCGTCGACTGCGACCGCTGCCAGGTGCGTGACACCGCCTGTGGCGACTGCGTGATCGGGGTGCTCATGGACGTGCCCGAGATCGACCGCCCGATCCCCTACCTGCCCGTGGAGGCGCCGGGTCCCCCGGTCCGGGCCGAACACCCGGGCGGGCCGGCAGGCGGTCCGCTCGAGTTCTCCGAGCCGGAGCGCCGCGCGCTGCAGGTTCTCGCCGAGCAGGGCCTGATCCCGCATCTGCGGTTGGTGGAGGCCGGGGCCGCGCGGGCCGAACCGCCCGCCGGCCCCGTGCTGCCGATGCCGGTGCTGCCTCCCCGGCAGCGCGATGCGGGCTGATCGGCCGCCGGCGCCGATCGTGGCAGCGGCGGGACCGCCGGCGGCATCGGCCGCGGCGCCGGCTCCGAGGCGGCCACGGCCGGTCGCCGGCCGGGCGGTCCGGTCAGCCGCCGAGTCGGCGCAACAGCACGGCGGAGGGCACCGAGTGCGCTCCGCGGCGCCGGACCGAGCGGACGACCTCCTGGTCCGACGTCGCGACCAGCAACGGCCTGCCGTCCGGCTCGGCCGCGACGAGATCGCGGATCACGTCGTCGGCGAGCACCCCGGCCTCGCTGAACAGCACCCGCACGCCGCGGCCACCGCGCAGCGGGGCCGCGCTGACCGCCGCCCCGTCGAAGACGACGGTGATCTCGGCGCCGGTGCGCGCGCCCAGCGCCCCGAGCTGGCCGACCAGGCGGGCCCGCTGATCAGCCAGCGGAAGATCGGGGTATCCGGTCTTGCTCACGTTGTAGCCGTCGACGATCAGATGCACCGACGGCATCGCGAGCAGCGTGTCCAGGGCGGCGAGCCCGTCCACCGGCAGTCCGGCCCGTCCGCTCGCCGCCGCGACGCCCGCGTCGACCGGGCCGGTGCCGGCGACGAGATCGGCAGGCCGTGGCCCCCCGGCGCCGACGTCGAGCTCGCGGCGCAGACCGGCGATCGCGCCACCGACCGTGTCGAGCAGCAGCTCCAGGCGCACCTCGTCGCCGCGCCGGGCCTCGCGCGCCGCCTGCCGCGCCGCGGCCACCTCGCGCACCGCGGCGTCCGCCCGCCGGCGCTCGGCGTCGGCCCGCTCCCGCTCCCGCTCGGCGTCCGCGCGTGCGGCGGCCAGCCGCTCGTCCGCACCCGCACGCAGCATCTCCACCTCGGCCTCCAGCTCGGCCCGGGCGTCCAGCGCCGCCCGCAGGCGCGCGCCCTGCTCGCTGACCCGGCGGCGCATCTGCTGGTACTCCATCTGGTGCTCGGCGATCGCCGAGCGGGCCCGCTCACGCTCCTCGGCGAGCTCCGCCTGTGCGCGCTCCAGCTCGGCGGTGACCTTGTCGACCTTCGCGATCGCCTCGTCACGCTCGGCACGAAGCGAGGACAGGTCGCCGGTCTGCTCGGCCTCGGCCACCCGCCGGCTCGCCAGCGGGTCACCGGTGAGCAGGGCGACCGCCGCGGCGTCGAGCTTGTCGACCGGGGCGGGTAGCCGCGCCGGATCCGCGGCCGGCTCCCCGCCGGCGGGGCCAGCGGACGGTCCGGCGTTCTGCGCCGTGTCCTGCTCGGAGGGCGCGCCCGCACCCCCGGCCGCCGGGGGGAGCTCCAGCTCGCCCGGCCGGTTCTCCGCCCACCAGGCCACCACGGCGGCCCGGAACGCAGCGTCCTGTTCGAGCCTCGCGACCAGTGCCTGGCCGCCGTACCGGGCACGCTTCGCCGGCGTGAACCGGGCGAACCGGCGTAGCGGGCCGGGCACGTCCGCCGCGGGCATGCCGGCCAGGGCGGTACCGGCGATCTCGGCCAGTCGGAAGCGCAGCGGTGCGGTCAGCGGCGGCCAACCGTCCTCGGGGTCGTCCCGGGCGGCGCGCGGCCCCGGAAAGGCCTCCGGAGTGCCCGGCGTACCGGTGGGCGGCGGGCCCGACGGCGCGCCGGGGCCCGCAGGCTCCGGTTGCTCTCCGTCGTGGTGCGCCATCTGTCAAGGCTAGCCCCGACCGTCCCGGGTCGCCGCCGCCCGCGCCGGTCCGGCCGCGACCATGACCGAAAGGTGGCCGGCCCGGATCACCGCAGGAGCCGCCCGCGGCAGTCGTGCCGGACCGCGTCCACGTCGTGCCCGGGCCGATGCCACCGCACCGGCGGTCCCGGTCGGCAGCTCGGCCCGCAGCGCGATCCGGGCGGCGGACCCGCGCACTCGAACATACTGTCGGACGGTGGCGCTACCGTGCCGGCCGTGACCACCTGCTCCCCGCAGCTCACCTTCGACGAGCTGGGCACTCCCCTGCGCGACGTCACCTTCTGCGTCGTCGACCTGGAGACCACCGGTGGCAGCCACCGAACCGATGCGATCACCGAGGTCGGCCTGGTCGCGGTGCGCGGCGGTGAACGGCTCGCCGAACTGTCGACGTTGGTGGCCCCCGGCACACCGGTCCCGCCGGACGTGTCGCGGCTGACCGGCATCACCGATGCGATGCTCGCCGGGGCGCCGCCGCTGGGGGCGGTCCTGCCCGGTGTGCTCGACCGGTTGCGCGGGGCGGTGCTGGTCGCGCACAACGCGCCGTTCGACACCGGGTTCCTGCGCGCCGCCTGCCGTCGGCAGGAACGCCCGTGGCCGTCGCCGCCGGTGCTGTGCACGGCCCGGTTGGCCCGTGCGGTGCTGCCCCGCTCCGAGTGCCCCAGCGTCGGGCTGGGTGCGCTCGCGGCGCACTTCGGCTGCGCCACCACACCCGACCACCGTGCCCTCACCGATGCCCGGGCCACCGTCGAGGTGCTGCACCACCTGCTGGAGCGGATCGGGAACCTCGGCGTGCAGAGCCTCGAGGAGCTGCTCCAGCTGGTGCGCGACCGTGCACCGCACCGGCCGACCACCGCCCAGCGCCGCCGCAGGCACCTCGCGAACGACGTGCCCTCCGCCCCCGGGGTGTACCTGTTCCGGGACGCCCGCGGCGAGGTGCTCTATGTCGGCACCAGCGGTGACCTGCACCGCCGGGTCCGCTCGTACTTCACCGCGGGAGAGCGGCGACGTCGCGTGCGGGACATGGTCGCGCAGGCCGAACGGGTCGACACCGTCGTCTGCGCCCATGCGCTGGAGGCGTCGGTGCGGGAGCTGCGATTGATCGCGGCCCACCGTCCGCGCTACAACCGTCGCTCCCGCAATCCCGGCCGGGCCTGGTGGGTGGTACCGACCGCGGAGGCTTTCCCGCGGTTGTCGGTCGTCACCACACCACGGCCGGGTGCGCTCGGGCCGTTCGGCTCGCGGCGCGCCGCCACCGACGCGCTGGACGCCGCGCTCGACGCGGTGCCGCTGCGCCGGTGCACGATCCGGATCCCTTCGCGCACTCCCACGGCCACCCCGTGTGCCCTGCACGAGCTGGGCCGCTGCGCCGCCCCGTGCGCCGGTCTGCAGTCCGCCGAGGAGTACCGGCCCGCCGTCGAGTCCTGGTGCGATCTCGTCTCCGGCCGCGACGACACCCCGTTGCGGGCACTGGCCGCCGAGATCGAGGCCCGCTCCGCGGACGGGCGCTACGAGGCCGCGGGCCGCGTGCGGGACCGGTTGGCCCACCTCGCGGCCGGGCTCGACCGCGCGGGGACGCTCGCCGCGCTGGCCGGCCTGGACGAGGTCGTCGGCGCCCGGCCCGACGGTGCCGGTGGCTGGGAGATCGCCGTCGTCCGGCACGGCCGGTTGGCGGCCGCCGGGAACGCGCCGCGCGGGGTCCGGCCGATGCCGGAGATCGAGTCGCTGCGGAGCAGCGCGCAGACCGTGCTGCCGGAGCCGGGGCCGCTGCGCGGGGCGCATGCCGAGGAGGTGCGGTTGCTGCACCGCTGGCTCACCGGCGGCGGGACCCGGCTGGTGCGCAGCGATCCGCCGTGGGCCGAGCCCGCCCACGGCGGCGGCCGGTGGCGGTCCTGGGTGGAACGGGCCAGGGATGCGGCACACCGCACGGGCGAGGCGGAACCGTGATCGCCGGCGGTGCGCAGGCCCGCGCCTCGTACGGACCGGGATGTGCTCGGCCCCCTGCACCCGGGGCGCACGAGGAAGGAGGGGCCCCGCCGATGGCGGGGCCCCTCCTTCCTCGTGCGTCTCGTGCGTCGCGCTCAGTCGCCCGGCTGCTGCGGCCGACCACCGTCGTCCGGCCGCCCGGAGAGTTCCTCCGTGCTCCGGGACTCCAGTGCCCGCCGAGCCGCCGCGCGCTCCTCGCGCTCGGCCAGCTCCCGCTCGTGGGCCTCGTGCCGGGCCTGGGCCAGCGCCCGGGACTCGTCCGCGGGGTCCGGCGAGAGCAGTGAACCGGGGACCGGCTCACCGGCCGAGCCCAGCTGGTTCATCCGCTTGGGCACCGACGAGCCCTGGTACTCGAGCGGGATCGGGTGCCCGTGCGAGTCGACACCGGCCAGCGGCTGGTGCACCTCGATGAACTCGCCGTGCGGGAGCCGCTTGATGATGCCGGTCTCGATGCCGTGCTCCAGCACCGCCCGGTCCGACTTCTGCAGGCCCAGGCACCAGCGGTAGGTGACCCAGTACACGATCGGCGGCACGATCAACAGGCCCAACCGGCCCGCCCAGGTCGTCGCGTTGAGCGAGATGTGGAAGAACAGCGCGATCCAGTCGTTGAACCCGCACATGACCAGCCACAGGTAGAACGAGATGGCCATCGCGCCGAGCGCCGTGCGGACCGGCACGTCGCGCGGGCGCTGCAGCAGGTTGTGGATCGCGTCGTCCCCGGTGAACCTGCGTTCGATCGCCGGATAGGCCGCCGCCACGAGGAACAGCACCG
The DNA here is from genome assembly GCF_040659795.1 of Pseudonocardia sp. NPDC049635. Classification (NCBI taxonomy): domain Bacteria; kingdom Bacillati; phylum Actinomycetota; class Actinomycetes; order Pseudonocardiales; family Pseudonocardiaceae; genus Pseudonocardia; species Pseudonocardia sp. NPDC049635. The sequence continues at coordinate 134,878 of NZ_JBFAON010000012.1, read as the reverse complement.
GCAGGAAGCCCGCCGTCGGGATGAACGCGGACGGGATCGTGTACGTGTCGAAGAGGTAGAACTCCCACGGCGGGAAGATCCGGGCCATCCCCTCCGACCACAACATGTAGAAGTCGGGCTGTGAACCGGCGGAGATGTGCGAGGCGTCGTACGGGCCGATCGACCAGATGCCGTTGATCTGGAACAGGCCGCTGACCAGGCAGATGACACCTGCGGTGACGGCGAAGAACGCGCCGCCCTTCGCCGCGAACTGCGGCATGATCCGCACGCCGACGACGTTGTTCTCGGTCCGGCCCGGCCCCGGGAACTGGGTGTGCTTCTGGTACCAGACGAGCCCGAGGTGCACCGCGATCAGCGCGAGGATGATCCCCGGCAGCACGAGCACGTGGATGATGTAGAGCCTCGGGATGATCTCCGTGCCGGGGAACTCGCCACCGAACAGGGCCCAGTGCACCCAGGTACCCATGACCGGGACCGTGAGCGTGATGCCCGAGGCGATCCGCAGACCGACTCCGGAGAGCAGGTCGTCGGGCAGCGAGTAGCCGGTGAAGCCCTCGAAGGTGCCCAGCAGGATCAGGACGATGCCGATGACCCAGTTCGTCTCTCGCGGCTTGCGGAACGCGCCGGTGAAGAACACCCGGAACATGTGGATGATCATCGAGGCGACGAAGAGCAGCGCGGCCCAGTGGTGGACCTGGCGCATGAACAACCCGCCGCGGACCTCGAAGGAGATCTCCAGCGCCGACTCGTAGGCGCGCGACATGTGGACGCCGCGCAGCGGGTCGTACGGGCCGTTGTAGACGATCTCCTCCATCGAGGGATCGAAGAACAGCGCCAGGTACGTGCCCGACAGCAACAGGATGATGAAGCTGTAGAGCGCGACCTCACCGAGCATGAACGACCAGTGCGTCGGGAAGACCTTGTTGAACTGCTTGCGCAGCCCCGCCGCCGGGTGGAAGCGCTGGTCGAGCTGGTCCAGCGCCTCTGCGGCCTTGGACGACCCCCCTCCCGGGGAGGACGTCGGAGTGGTGATCGAACTCATGTCGTCTTCGGCCTCTCCCAGAACGCAGGTCCGACGGGCTCGACGAAGTCGCTCTGGGCGACGAAGTAGCCCTCATCGTTCACCGTGATCGGCAGCTGGGGCAGCGGGCGGGCCGCCGGACCGAAGACCGGCCGGGCGTCCTCCGTCGCCAGGAACTGCGACTGGTGGCAGGGGCACAGGATGCGGTTGTCCTGCGCCTGGTACAGCGACGTCGGGCAGCCGACGTGCGTGCAGACCTTCGACCAGGCGTAGAAATCGCCGTAGTTGAAGTCCTCCTGGCCGGGCCGGGCGTTGACCACGGTGCCGGGCCGGAGGCGGATCAGCATGACCGGTGCGTCGGAGGCGCGCTGCGCGTGCAGCAGCGCCGTCTCGTCCCCACGCTCGCTCTCCCGGTACGGGAAGACCGTCATCATCGAACCCGGCTCCATGTCCTCGGGCCGCACGCGCGCGATCTCGCTGAGGATACCGGTGTCGGTGCGCAGGTACACGGTCTCGCCGTTCTCCGAGCGCCATCCGGTGTGCCACAGCGGGGCCTCGTCACCCTCGGCCCACGGGTTGCGGACGATGCCGCCGAGCGCGGCGACACCGGTGCCGATGCCGACCACCGTGGCCGCGAGGCCGGCACTGCGGATGATCAGCTTGCGCCGCCCGAGGGTGGTGCTCCTGCCGGCGTCGGCGAGCTGCGCGATCACCGTGCGGCGGTCCACCTCGTCGGAGGGGCCGTCGTGGCGCTGCTGGACCGAGACCTCGTCCGGGAACAGCTTCTTCACGGCCTGGATCACCGCGATGCCCAGTGCCAGGATCGAGAACCCGAAGGTGAACCCGATCACCGGGGTGTACAACGAGTAGATCGTGTAACCGGGCTCGCCGACGTTCACGTACTCCCACGGCCACCAGATGAAGGCGACCAGGAACGCGAGCCCGGACAGCGCCGAGATCACGAACCACAGCGCGACCGTGCGCTCGGCGCGCTTCTCCGCCCGCGTGCCCGGGATCGGGAACTTGGGCGTGTTGTGCACGACCTCGACCTCGTCGAGCTCGCCAGCCAACCGGGCCAGCTGCTCGTGCGACATCTCGTCGAGCTCCTCCCGGGTCGGACGCCTGCCCGGCCCGGTGCTGACCTCGCTGCTCAACTCTTCGCCCCCAACCAGATCGCGAACCCGACCAGCCCGGACATGACGACCACGAACACGAACACACCCTCCGCCGTCGGGCCGAGGCCCAGCAGGGAGTAGCCACCAGGGTTGTTGGTCTCGTTGACCGACTTGATGTACGCGATGATGTCGCGCTTCTCCTCCGGCGTGAGCTGCTGGTCGGAGAACCGCGGCATGTTCTGCGGACCGGTCTGCATCGCCGTGTAGATCTGCGACTCGCTGGCCGGGGCCAGCGCCGGGGCGTACTTCCCGGACGACAGCGCACCGCCGACACCGGTGAAGTTGTGGCAGGACGCGCAGTTGAGCCGGTACAGCGTGCCGCCGCGAGCCGGGTCGTCACCGCGCAGCGCCTCGCCGCGCTCGGCCGGGGTGACCGGGCCACCGCCGTTGGCCTGGATGTAGGCGCCCAGCGCCTCCAGGTTCGCGCGGCCCTCGGCGGTCTCCGGGTCGAAGATCGGCAGCGGCGGCTTGCGGGCGGCCTGTGCCTCCTGGCGGGCCATCGGCATCCGGCCCGACGACACCTGGAAGTACACCGCCGCGTCGCCGACGCCGATCAGGCTCGGCCCGCGGTCCTGCTCGCCCTGCAGGTTCGCGCCGTGACAGCTGATGCAGGTGTTGTTGTAGAGCTGCTCACCCTTCGCGATCAGGGCGGCGTCCGGCTGTGCCTCGGCGACCTGCGGCTGGGGCGCCAGAGCGGTGTAGAGGAAGCCGACGGTCACCAGGCTGAGACCGATCGCGAGGGCGCCGGCGATCCGGCGGTGCATCTTGCCGTGCGGGCGGGATCGGCGTCCGGCGTCCTGCTCGGGCCGGCCGCCCGGTGGTGGGTTCTGGGCTGCGCTGTCAGCGCCCTCGGGATTCTCGGTCATCGCTCGGGGTCTTCCAACCTGGACGTCGTGGCGGGTGCGGTCATGGGGCGGCCGGCTAGCGGATGAAGTAGATGACGGCGAACAGCGCGATCCACACCACGTCGACGAAGTGCCAGTAGTAGGACACGACGATCGCGGCGGTGGCCTGGGCCGGGGTGAACTTGCTCAGCTTGGTCCGGATGAGCAGGTAGACGAACGCGACCAGGCCGCCGATCACGTGCAGGCCGTGGAATCCGGTCGCCATGTAGAAGACCGACCCGTACGCGCTGGACGCGATGGTCGTGCCCTCCTCGACCAGCAGGACGTACTCGTACGCCTGGCCGACGACGAAGATGGTCCCCATCAGCAGCGTCAGCAGGTACCAGCGGCGCAGCCCGAACACGTCGCCACGTTCGGCGGCGAAGACGCCGAACTGGCAGGTGAAGGAGGACGCGACCAGGATCGTGGTGATCGTCAACGCGTACGGCACGTTGAGGTGCGTCGGCTCCGGGGGCCACGGGCCGTCGTTCTGCGCACGCGCGGTGAAGTACATCGCGAACAGCCCGGCGAAGAACATCAGCTCGCTGGCGAGCCAGACGATGGTGCCGATGCTGACCAGGTTCGGGCGGTTCAGCGAATGGATCCGCGAGCTGATGTGGGGTGCCGCTGTCGTCACGCCGGGCATTATGACCCGAGCCGAACTTCTACGGCTTGTCGGGATACCCATCGGCGCATCACGATCGGCGAACGGTGCCCGTGATCAGCCGTTCCTCCGCCGGGCCGGAGCGGCGCGGCGGCGTCGCGCGCGGCCGGCGAGGGTGGGACGAACGGGGGCGCCGCCGAGTTCCCGGCGCCGGTCGGCCGGGCCCGTGCACCGACTACTATCCGCCGGGTGGCGAGCGGAGCAGCGGCAGAGATCGGCGGCGCGACCGGCGGACGGGCGAGCGGCACCAGCACCGTGCTGGTCTACAGCCACCGTCCGGAGGTACGCGAGGGCATCATCAACGCGGTCGGGCGGCGACCCGCGCCCGATGTCGGCCGGGTGACCTACCTCGAGGCGAGCGGCATCGCCGAGGTGCTCGCGGCCTGTGACGCCGGCGAGGCGGACCTGCTGGTCCTCGACGGCGAGGCGCAGCCCACCGGTGGGATGGGCGTCGCCAAGCAGCTGCGGCACGAGATCGTCGACTGCCCGCCGATCGTGCTCACCGTGCGGCGCCGCGACGACCGGTGGCTGGCCACCTGGTCGGAGGCCGACGCCGTCCTGGTGCACCCGCTGGACCCGATCGAGTCCGCGGAGGTGGTCGCGCAGGTGCTGCGCGACCACCGCGCCGGCACCCTGACCGCGCAGCAGAAGTAGAAGGACGCACCGCGTGAGCGCACCCACCTGGCCCTCCGTGATCGGCCGGCTGGTCAGCGGCCGGGACGTCGGCACCGAGGAGGCCACCTGGGCGATGAACCAGGTGTTCGCCGGCGAGGCGACACCGGCCCAGCTCGCCGGTTTCCTCGTCGCGCTGCGCGCGAAGGGCGAGACCTCCGCCGAGATCTCCGGCATGGCCGACGCCATGCTGGCGCACGCGCTGCGGGTGGAGGTACCCGGCCGCGCCGTCGACGTCGTCGGCACCGGTGGCGACCAGGCGCACACGGTGAACATCTCCACGATGGCGGCGATCGTCGTCGCGGCCGCCGGCGCGCCGGTGGTCAAGCACGGCGGGCGGGCCGCGTCGTCCCGGTCCGGCACGGCGGACGTGCTGGAGACGCTCGGGGTCGCGATCGAGCTGACCCCCGCCGCCGTCGAGCGGTGCGTCGCCGAACTCGGTATCGGGTTCTGCTTCGCGCAGGCGTTCCACCCGGCCATGCGCCACGCCGGTGGCGTCCGCCGCGAGCTGGGTGTGCCGACCGCGATGAATCTGCTCGGGCCGCTGTCCAACCCGGCCCAGCCGGCGACCGGGCTGATCGGCTGCGCCGACGCGCGGCACGCACCCGCGATGGCGGAGGTGTTCGCCCGGCGCGGCAAGTCGGTGCTGGTCGTCCGGGGTGACGACGGCCTCGACGAGCTGACGACCACCACGTCCAGCTCGGTCTGGATCGCCGAGGGTGGCGAGGTCCGGCGGGCCCGGCTGGATCCGGCCGATCTCGGGGTGCGCCCCGCCACGCCCGAGGACCTGCGCGGTGGCACCCCCGAGGTGAACGCAGCGGTGGTGCGCGACCTGCTGGCCGGGAAGACCGGTCCGGTGCGCGACGCGGTGCTGCTCAACGCCGCCGGCGCGCTCGCCGCGTACCGCGGGATCGGGGACGATCTCACCGCCGCGATCGGCGATGCGCTGGACGCCGTCGCGCAGGCGGTCGACTCCGGCGCCGGTGCCGACCTGCTGGCCCGCTGGGCGGCGCGCTCCACCGAGCTCGCCGCCGGTTGATGCCCGGCGCGCAGCGGTTCGGCCCGCTCCGCCGCACCGTCTAGCCTGAACGCGACCACCGGTCCCGACCCGAGGGGGAGCCCCGCCGTGATCACCGCGATCGTCCTGGTGCACACCGCTGCCGACCGGATCCCCGAGACCGCGCAGGCGATCGCGGACCTGGACGGGGTCGCCGAGGTGTACTCCTGCGCGGGCGACGTCGACCTGATCGCCATCGTGAAGGTGCGCGAGCACGAGCAGCTCGCCGAGATCATCGCGGGCAAGCTCAGCCGGGTGGAGGGCGTGATCGGCACCGACACGCACATCGCGTTCCGCTCGTACTCCAAGGCCGACACCGACGCGGCCTTCGCCATCGGGCTGGACTGACCGCTCCGCCGCCGACTCCCCCGCTCACGACGGCGGTAACCGGTGTGGCGCAGGACGCACGCACTTGCTAATGTGATCGTCATGCGCCCCGTCGAGCACATCCTTGCTCCGGTCGCAGCGCTGCTCGCAGCACGACTTAGCGCGGCAGTAGCACTGCGCGTCGGCTGATCCAGGCCGCCGACGCGCCGCGCCCCATCCAGGCGCACCCCTCCCGTCCACTGTCATGACGGTCGAGACCTGGCTCGTGTTCTGAGCCTCATTCGCGCAACGCACGGAGCCCTTCCATCATGAGCATCACCGCCGACCGGCCCACCACCTTCACCTTCCCCACCGCCTCCGGCGACCCCACCGACATCGCCGCCCGGATGCCGCGCCGGCACACCGTCGTCACCGGCGACGGGATGGACGGTGTCATGGCGCTCGCCACCGCCCTCCAGACCTGCGGCCGCGCGCTGCGCGAGTTCTCGGTCGACGTCCGCGAGGGCGTCGCCTACAGCTCGGTCACCTGCACCATGTCGATGACGCCCGCCGAGGCCGAGGAGTTCGAGCGCCGGATGCTCGCCATGCCCGGTGTCCTGGCGGTCGACCCGTACTGAACCCCGGCCGGTGCGGACGCCGCACGCCGTGGCGTTCCGCTCACGGCCGCGGCCGCCGCTCCCCCACCGGGGCCGAGCTCAGGACCGGGCGCCGGTCCCACGAGCGGCGTCGAGCATCGACGCCCGATCAGCGATCTTCACCCGGTCGGTGCCTCCGCGCCGGGCGCCCAGCTCGATCTCGGCGGCGTCCAGCCGGAGCCAGTCCTCCCACAGCACCGGCTCGATCCCGTACTCGCGCAACCGGTCCAGCACCGCATCGCCGCCCGGGCGGGGTGGCGTCCCCAGGTCCGGCAGATCGGCCAGTACCGAGGCGGCGGTCTCCGCCCCGTCGCCCTTGTTGGTGCCGATCACCCCGGTCGGGCCGCGCTTGATCCAGCCAGCCACGTAGCTGCCGCGCAGCGGCTCCCCGCCCAGCACGACCCGCCCCGCCTCGTGCGGCACGGTCCCGGTCGCCGCGTCGAACGGGAGGCCGTCGATCGGCTCGCCGGAGTAGCCGATCGCCCGGACCACCAGGCCCGCGTCCAGCACCTCGGTCTCCCCGGTGCCGCGGACCCGGTCGCCGTCGGTGATCTCGTTGCGCTCGACCTCGACGCCGGTGACCCGGCCGTCGGCCCCGAGCAGGCGGACCGGTGAGCGCAGGAAGCGCAGGTGCAGCCGCCGGCGCCCACCCGGCCCCGGCGGGGTGCGCGCCCACTCGGTCAGGGTCTCGACGACCTGACGCATCCGCCGCTCCTCCGGCTCCGGGACACCCGCGGCGAGCACGCCGTCGTCGTGCACCCGGATCTCGACGTCGTCGAGCTTGGCCAGCGCACGCAGCTCGGCCGGGGTGAACTTCACGTGCTGCGGGCCGCGGCGCACCAGGACGTGCACGTCGGTGACGGCGCCGGCGCGCAGGGTGTCGAGCACCGCGTCGTGGGCGTCGGTGGCGGCCAGGTCCTCCGGCGGGCGGGCGAGCACCCGGGCGACGTCGAGCGCGACGTTCCCCGCTCCGACCACCACCACGCCGGGCCGGTCCAGGGCCGGGCCGGGACCGCTCGCGTCGGGATGCCCGCAGTACCAGGACACCAGGGCGCCGGAACCGATCGAACCGGCCAGCTCCTCCCCCGGCACGCCGAGGTCGCGGTCCACCGCGCTGCCGGTCGCGTGCACGACGGCGTGGTAGTGCTCGCGCAGCACCTCGCCCGGGATGCCGCCCTCCCCCACCTGCACGTTGCCCAGGAAGCGGACCCGGTCGGTGTCGTCGAACGTGGTGACCAGGGCCCGGATCACCGACTTCATCTTCAGATGGTCCGGGGCGACGCCGTAGCGGACCAGGCCGTACGGGGCGGGCAGCCGGTCGATGATGTCGACGTGGACGTCCGGATGCCCCTCCAGCAGGGCCTCGGCCGTGTACAGCCCGGACGGGCCGGAGCCGATCACCGCGACCCGGTACGGGCGGGGGGTGGGCACCTGCGCGGACGTCACGATCGCACCTCCGTGAACGGATGGTGACGACGCTAACAGCCACCCGCCGTCCCGGCGATCACGCTGCGGGGCGCAGTCCCGATCCCGTCGCGCGGACCGCGGCACGCCCGTCGGGCAGCAGCAGCTCGGTGCGCACGGCCCAGAACCGCCGGCCGTCGCGGATGGTCGTGGAGCGCGCCCGCAGCGTGACGTCGACGTGCACCGGCCGCAGGAACTCGACGGTCAGCGACAGCGGGCGGGCCGACGCCTCCCCGAGGTGGGCAGTCTGCGCAGCGGCGGCGAACCCGCTCAGCACCGCGCCGTGGGTGGTGCCGTTGAGGTTCACCGTGGACGGTCCCGGGGTGAACACGGCGTCGGCGCCGTCGAACTCGAGCTCCTCGGGTCGCAGCCGTTGCGGGTCGAACGGTGCGAGCGCGGAGCGGAAGTCGGTGCCGGGGCCGGTCGCGTCGTCCCGGGAGCCACGGGCCTCCGGGTCGAGCGCACCACCGGGCCGGGCGAGGCCGCCGGGCCGGTCCGGAACGCCGGTGACCGCCATGCTGACGACGGCGTGGGCGACCAGCACACCGGTGTCGTCGCGCATCTCGGCGCGGCCGATCCCGATCTCGTCGTCGAGGTGCAGCAGGGTCAGGTCGGCGGTGAGCCAGGCGGCGTGCGGTGCGGGCGTGGCGGCGAGGTCGAGGCGCAGCTCCACCGTGGGAGCCCCCGCGCGCAGCTTGCCGGTGGAGAACACCAGGTAGCCGATGCCGGAGTCGGCGAGCAGCGCGGGGAGCAGGGGCAGCACCCGGCCGTCGGCGACGCGGACACCGTCGTGCAGCGGCAGGCGCAGCCGGACCTCGTCCCGGGTGGACGCCGGATCGGGCGCCATCCCCAGGCCCGTCTCGACCGGGGCGCGGCGCATCCGGTCCGTGGTGGTGGTGGTCGTCGCTGCCGGTCCGGTCATCCCGTCATCGTGCGATACGGACACGTTTCGCAGGCGACGGCGGCCCTGTGGAGTAGCTCACGCGGGCTGCTGCTCGTCGCGGTTGCAGCGGAAGGTGCTCCGGTAGTCCGCGGGCGCGACCCCGAGGGTCCGCCGGAAGTGGTGACGCAGCAGGGCGGCGGTGCCGAACCCGGCGCGGGCCGCGACGGCGTCCATCCCGAGATCGGTCTCCTCCAGCAGGGTGCGCGCGTGCAGCACCCGCTGCGCGGAGATCCACCGGTGCGGGGTGGTTCCGGTCTCCTCGACGAAGCGGCGGGCGAAGGTCCGCTCGGACATCGCCGCCCGCCGGGCGAGCGCTGCGACGCTGTGCTCGGCATCGAGGTGTTCGAGCAGCCAGGCGAGCACCGGGGCGAGCGAGTCCGCGGTGTTCTCGGGCACCGGCAGCTCGACGAACTGGCGCTGGCCGCCCTCGCGCTGCGGCGGGACGACCATCCGCCGGGCGATGCCGTTGGCGACGGCGCCACCGAGCTCGCGGCGCACCAGGTGCAGGCAGGCGTCGATCCCGGCGGCGGTGCCCGCGCCGGTGACCAGGTCGCCGTCGTCGACGTAGAGCGCGTCCTCCTCGACCAGCGCCTCGGGATGGGCCGCACGCAGCTCGTCGGCGTGCTTCCAGTGCACCGTGCAGCGCCGCCCGGCGAGCAGCCCGGCGGCCCCGAGCACGAACACGCCGGAGCAGACCGACAGGATCGTCGCGCCGCGGGCGCGGGCCTCGCGCAGCGCGTCCAGTGCGGCGGGCGGGAACTCGCGCAGCGCGGTCGCGGCGACGCAGACCAGGTCGGCGCCGGGCAGCGCGTCGAGGCCGCGTTCGGGGGTGATCGTGAAGCCGTTGCGGGTGGTGACCGGCCGCCCGGCCACCATGCCGCAGACCGTCCAGTCGAGCACCGGCAGACCGTCGTCGGAGCGGTCCAGACCGAAGACCTCGCAGAGCACGCCGAACTCGAACACGGCGAGCTCGTCGAGCACGAGCACCGAGACGCTGCGCAGCATTCGCCGACGGTAGGACGGCAGGAACCGCCCGGTCCAGCGACATCCTGCCGGTCTGCGTCGGTATCCGGCCACGGGCGGCGTGCCGGGCCACAGGCCGCTCCGCATCGCCGGCCGTCGTGCGTCGCCGTCCGCAGGCCGGGTGCCGGTCGGGATCGGGTGAGCGCACGCACCCGTGGGAGTCGGCCGTCAGGCCACCGGGCTCCGGTACCGGTTGGCGGGCCGGTCCAGACCGAACCGGTCCCGCAGCGTGCCGTCGTAGGGCGCGGGGGCCCAGGTGTCACCGAGCGCGGGCAGCAGACCGTCCACGATCTCGTCGACGCCCGAGGGCAGCGCCAGCGGGACGAACACGAAGCCGTCGGCGGCGCGTTCCTCCGCGGCGTCGCGCAGCAGTGCCGCCAGCTCGGCCGGGTCGCCGACGTGCCGCAGTGTCGACGCCGAGGTGTCCGCGCCGGCCGGGGCGAGCCGGTCCAGCTCCGCGAGCCGGCCCTCCGCACCGGGCCCGAGCAGCGTCTCGACGTCGAGCAGCACCGCGACCTGCTCGGGATCGCGGCCCGCGGCGGCGACGGCGGCCCGCACCCGGTCCCGGGCCTCGGCCGCCGCGGCGACGCCGTCGGCGGTGACCCGGACGACGTCGGCGTACCGGGCGGCCACCGCCAGCGCCTCCGGCTCGTCACCGTGCAGCACCGTGAGCGGGTGCCCCTGCGGCGGCCGCGGGGTGATCGAGGGCCCCTTCACCGAGAAGAACTCACCGATGAAGTCGATGTGGTGCAGCTTGTCCCGGTCGACGAACCGGCCGGTCGCGGCGTCCCTGATCTCGGCGTCGTCCTCCCAGGAGTCCCAGAGCCGGGCGACGACCTCGGCGACCTCCCCCGCCTCCCGCCACAGCGAGCCCGGCTCGCGCGGGTCGGTGGTGCGGCCGAACAGGTCGGCCTCGGCGCGGGTCCGCGACACGTCGGGCTGCCAGCCGGCCCGGCCGGTCGAGACGAAGTCGAGCGTCGCGATCGCCTTCGACAGGTGGAACGGTTCGGTGTGGGTCACCGTCACGGTCGGCACGATGCCGATCCCGGGCACGACCGGCGCGACCCGGGCGGCGACGCCGACGGCGTCGAGGGTGCCGGGCAGGGCCGCCGGGTCGGCCGAGGGCGGGAGCAGCGAGTCCGGCAGCGTGACCAGGTCCAGCCCGCCGCGGGCGGCGGTGCGCACCAGCTCGACGTGGTACCCGGCGCCGAACAACCGTTCGGGATCCCCGGTGAGCCGCCACCCGCCCGGGTGCCGTCCCCCCGCGCCGAGTTCGACCGCTAGGTGCAGACGTCCGCTCACCGTGCCTCCGCTCGCTCGTGCGCTCGTGCCTCGTCGTGGCCAACCGGAGCGGCCACCCCGGTGTTCCCGGCCGCCCGTCAGCCCGCCGCGCGCAGGTCCAGCTCGATCGCGGCCACGCAGGCCCGCAGCTCCGGGAGGACCTCGGAGCGCAGCGTGGCGGTGTCCCTGCGGGAGGCGTGCGTGGAGACGTTCACCGCCGCCGCCACCCGCCCGGTGCGGTCGTGCACCGGCACCGCGATGGACCGCAACCCGGCCTCCAGCTCCTGGTCGACGACGCAGTACCCCTCGGCACGCACCCGGTCCAGCTCGGCGCGCAGCGCGCCCGGGCCGGCGACCGTGTGCTCGGTGAGCGCCTCGGGCCGCAGACCGTCGAGGTAGCGGTCCAGGGCCGGCTGCGGGAGCGCTGCGAGCAGGACCCTGCCCATCGAGGTCACGTACGCCGGGAAGCGGGTGCCGATGGTGATCGTCACCGTCATGATCCGGGAGGTGGGCACCCGGGCCACGTAGACGACGTCGTAACCGCTCGCCGGGTCGCCGTCGAGCACCGAGACCGACGCCGAGTCCCGGACGGCGGCGACCAGCCGTTCCAGGTGCGGCGCGGCGACCTCGGGCAGGCCCATCGCCGACAGGTACGACCAGCCGAGCTCCAGCACCCGCGGCGTCAGCGTGAAGAGCCTGCCGTCGGTGCGGACGTAGCCCTCGTCGACCAGGGTGAGCAGGAACCGGCGGGCGGCGGCGCGGGTGAGGCCGGTGGACCGGGCGACGTCGGCGAGCGTCTGCTGGGGGCGGTCGGCGTCGAAGGACCGGATGACGGCGAGCCCGCGGGCCAGCGAGCGGACCTGCTCGCGGCGCTCCTCGCTCACCGCGGCCGCCCGGCGAGCACCCGGTCGACGAGCTCGACGGCGTGCCCGCTGCCGGTGCCCACCGCTCCGGCGGCGAGCGCGAGGTTGCGGGCCATCGCCTCCGGGTGCACCCGCAGCCCGCTCAGGCTGACCCGCAACCGGGACGCCGCGCCCGCGGTCACCCGCAGCAGCTCGGTGAGCGTCCCCCACTCGGCGTGCCAGGCCCCTGCCGCCCGCTGGAGCTCGTGGTCGGCGTTGGCCAGCAGCGTCGCGACCAGTCCCGGCGCCCGGCGGGCAGCGGCCCGCGCGGTGATCGCGGCGGCCGGGTTGCGCTTGTGCGGCATCGACGACGAGTCACCCGGTGCCGCCTCGGACACCTCTGCGACCTCGGTCGCCGACAGCAGCACGACGTCGGTCGCCGGCTTCGCGCAGGCCCCGGCGGCGACGCCGAGGGCACCGGCGAGCTCGCCGATCCGGGTCCGCTCGGTGTGCCACGGGACGCCCTGCGGGGCGAGCCCGAGCCGGGCCGCGAGCCCGTCGGCGACGACCGGGCCGTGCGGGTGCGACGCGGCGAGGGTGCCGGCGGCGCCGCCGAACTGGACGGGCAGCTCGTCGAGCAGCCGGTTCAGCCCGGCGCGGGCCCGGTCCAGACCGGCGCACCAGTTCGCGGCGACCAGGCCGAAGGTGGTCGGCAGCGCCTGCTGGCCGAGCGTGCGGGCGGCGCACGGGGTCGTCCGGTGGCCCGCGGCGAGCGCGGCGGCGGCGTCGGCGCAGCCGGCGAGGTCCTCGACGATGCGGTGCCCGGCGCGGCGGGTAAGCAGCATCAGCGCGGTGTCGAGGACGTCCTGGCTGGTCGCGCCCGGGTGGATCGCACGCTCGGCGCCCGGGGCGATCCGCGCCGCGGCCGCCTTCAGGCGCTTGACCAGGGGGATCACCGGATTGCCACCCTCGGTGGACTCGGCGGCCAGCGCCGCGGGGTCGACCCCGGCGACGGCGGCCACCGCGCGTTCGACACCGTCGGCGTCGTCCGGGTCGACGCTGCCCTGCTCGGCGGCGACGGCCGAGAGCGCCAGCTCGACCTCCAGCAGCGCGGCGATCCAGGCGGCGTCGTCGAGCAGTGGATCGACGCGCGCGGTGCCGGACAGCGGACCGAACAGACTGTTCGACATGCGCACGATGGTACGTAGTGCGGACAGGGAGAATGGACTCCGTGCTGACCCACATCCTGCTCGATCTCGACGGCACCCTCGTCGACTCCGCCCGCGGCATCCTCGGCTCGCTGCGCCGCGCCATCGACGAGGCCGGCCTGGACGTCCCGGAGTCCGCGCTGGGCACCCACCTGCTCGGCCCACCGCTCTACCGCTCGCTGCCGCCGATCCTCGGCGACGAGGGCACCGCCCGGGTGCTGCCGATCTACCGCCGGATCTACGGCGACGAGGACGGCTGCCTGGACTCCACCCCCTACCCGGGTGTGGAGGCGCTGCTGCGCGCGCTGTCCGACGCCGGCGTGACGATGGCGCTGGCGACCAGCAAGGCCGAGCCCTCGGCCCGCAAGATCCTCGCCCACCACGGGTGGACCGACCTGTTCGCCGAGATCGTCGGCGACACCCGCACCGCGGACCGTCCGACCAAGGGCGCGGTCGTCGCCGAGGCGCTGCGCCGGCTCGGCGGGCCGACCGGCGCCGACGAGCCGTTGATGGTCGGCGACCGACTGCACGACGTCGAGGGTGCGGCCGAGCACGGCCTGCGCTGCGTCGGCGCGGGCTGGGGTTACGCCGAGCCCGGTGAACTGGTGGCCGCGGGGGCCACCACGGTGTACGCATCCGCGGACGAACTGCGCACGGCTCTCCTCGGCTGAGGACCTCCTGGTCGGGTCGGGTTCGCGACCGGTAGACACACCGCCATGACCGTCGTCTCCCTGCACCGGTACCCGGTGAAATCCATGCTCGGCGAGAGCCTCGACCGGGCCCACGTGTCCGCACGCGGACTGCTCGGTGACCGGGCGCTGGCCGTGTACGACGTCGGGTCGGGCACCGTCGCCAGCGCCAAGGTGCCCCGCCTGTGGTCGGACCTGCTGGGCTTCTCCGCCCGGTTCGCCGCGGACCCGGAACCGGGCCGGCCGCTGCCCGCCGTCGAGATCCGGTTCCCGGACGGATCGATGCTGCGCTCCGACGACACCGGGATCGACACCGCGCTCTCCGCCGCGCTCGGCCGGGAGGTGCGGCTGATCGCCGAGCCGCCCGAGGGCAGCCAGTTCGAGGAGGTGTGGCCGGAGATCGAGGGCCTGCCCGTCGACCAGCTGGCCCCCGAGCAGCTGATCGCGGCCACCACGGCGCGGCACGAGGAGACCGGTGAGCGGGTCAGCCGGTTCGACGTCTCCGCGTTCGGCGCACCCGGCACCTTCTTCGACCTGTCGACGCTGCACGTGCTCACCGAGTCCACCCTGGACCGGCTGCGCGAGCTCGCCCCGGACGCCGACTTCGATCCCCGCCGGTACCGGCCCAACGTCGTCCTGCGCGGGGAGGACGCCGGGTTCGTCGAGAACGACTGGCCGGGCCGGGAGTCGCTGATCGGCGGGGCCCGGGTGCGGTACTCCTTCGCCACCATGCGGTGCGTGATGACCACGCTCGCCCAGCGGGACCTGGAGCGGGACCCGGAGACCCTGCGCACGATCGCGAAGCACAACCGGATCGAGATCCCGCAGGTCGGCGGGGTGTGGGCGTGCGCGGGGGTGTACGCCGACGTGGTGACCGACGGTGAGATCGCGGTCGGCGACGAGCACTCCGCTCCCGTCGCGGGCTGAGCTCGGTCCGCCGCCCCGAGGTGACCGGCCACGCCGACTGGTGTTCGCAGAGCGAACGATTGTACGTAAGTCGAACGAGCCGGTACTGTGCCGCCCGACGGAGGTGCGAGATGGACAAGGTGGTGGCATCGGCCACGGAGGCGGTCGCCGACATCGGCGACGGCGCGTCGCTGGCGGTCGGCGGGTTCGGCATGTCCGGGGTCCCGACGGTGCTGATCGCGGCCCTGCTGGAGCAGGGCGCGACGGACCTGGAGACGATCTCGAACAACCTCGGTGTCGACGGGTTCGGTCTGGGCACCCTGCTCGCCGCCGGCCGGATCCGGCGCACGATCGGCTCCTACGTCGGCAACAACAAGGAATTCGCTCGCCAGTACCTGGCCGGCGAGATCGAACTGGAGCTGACCCCGCAGGGCACCCTCGCCGAACGGTTGCGCGCCGGTGGCGCCGGGATCCCGGCGTTCTTCACTCCCGCCGGCGTCGGCACCCTGGTCGCCGAGGGCGGGCTGCCCTGGCGCTATGCGGCCGGCGGTTCGGTCGCGGTGATGTCACCGGCCAAGGAGGTCCGCGAGTTCGACGGCGTGCCCTACGTCCTCGAGCACGCCCTCACCCCCGACTTCGGGCTGGTCCACGCCTGGAAGGGCGACCGGCACGGCAACCTCGTCTACCGGCGCTCGGCCCGCAATTTCAACCCCGACGCGGCCGCCGCGGGCCGGATCACCATCGCCCAGGTCGAGCACCTGGTCGAGCCCGGTGACATCGACCCCGACCACGTCCACACCCCCGGCATCCACGTCCACCGCGTCGTGCACGTGCCCGACATCGAGAAGCCGGTCGAGTTCAGGACGGTGCGCGAGACATGAGCCTCACCCGCGACGAGATGGCCGCCCGCGTGGCACGCGAGCTGCCCGACGGCGCCTACGTCAATCTCGGCATCGGCATGCCCACCCTGGTCCCCGGGCACATCCCGGCCGGACGCACGGTCGTCCTGCACTCGGAGAACGGCATCCTCGGCGTCGGCCCCTACCCCGACGACGACCAGGTCGACCCCGACCTGATCAACGCCGGCAAGGAGACCGTCACCGTCAACCCCGGCGCCGCCTTCTTCGGCTCCTCCGACAGCTTCGGCCAGATCCGCGCCGGGAAACTCGACGTCGCCGTGCTCGGTGGGATGCAGGTCGCCGCCAACGGCGACCTCGCCAACTGGGCGATCCCCGGAAAGATGATCAAGGGAATGGGCGGCGCGATGGACCTCGTGCACGGCGCCCGGAGCGTGATCGTGATGATGGACCACGTCTCCCGCGACGGCACACCCAAGATCGTCGAGCGGTGCAGCCTGCCGCTCACCGGGCTGCGCTGCGTCACGAAGGTCGTCACCGACCTCGCCGTCATCGACATCACCACCGAGGGCCTCACCCTCGTCGAGACCGCCCCCGGCGTCACCGCCGACGAGGTGCGGGAGAAGACGGGGGCGCCCCTGCGCTGCTGACCGGTGCGGGGCTCCCCGGCCGCGGTTCAGCCCCGGTCCGCCCGCCGGCCCATCGTCACCGGCATGCTCGTCAGGCCGCGGACCAGCGTCGACTCACGATAGGTCAGCTCGTCCGGGGCGGCCGCGAGAGCCAGGTCCGGGCGGTCGGCGAACAGCCGCCCGATGGCCACCCGACCCTCCTGCCGGGCGAGCTGGGCGCCCAGGCAGAAGTGGATGCCGTGCCCGAAGAACACCCCGCCGGAGGCGTCCCGGGTGATGTCGAGCCGGTCGGGATCGGCCACCCAGTCACCGTCCCGGTTGGCTGCGGCCAGGCCGAGCATGACCATCTCACCGGCCGGGATCCTCACCCCGGAGTAGGTGACGTCCTCGGCGGTGAACCGGACCGGTGCCTGTGCGACGGGCGAGTCGAACCGCAGGAACTCCTCGACCGCCGAGCCGATCAGCGACGGGTCCTGGGCCAGCAGCGTCCGCTGGTCGGGGTGGGTGAGCAGGGCGAGCACGCCGTTGCCGATCAGGTTGACCGTCGTCTCATGCCCGGCGATGAGCAGCAGCATCGCCATCGCGACGAGCTCCTCCTGGGAGAGCCGGTCACCGTCCTCGTCGGAGACGGCCAGCAGCGACGAGAGCAGCGCGTCGTCCGGCTCGGTGCGCTTGCGCTCCAGCAGATCGGTCAGATAGGCGTGCAGCTTGCCCATCGCGGCGTTCTTGTCGTCGGCCGGCGACTCGTCGACGAGGATCGACGACCAGGCCGAGAAGTCGTCCCGATCCTCGGCGGGCACGCCGAGCAGCTCGCAGATCACCTGGACCGGGATCTGGAACGCGTAGTCCCGCATCAGGTCGACGGTGCCGTCCTCGGGCAGCCCGTCGAGCAGGCCCTCGGCGATCTCGGTGATCCGCGGCTCCAGCTCGTTCATCCGGCGCACGGTGAACGAGCGGCTGACCAGCTTGCGCAACCGGGTGTGATCCGGCGGGTCCATGAGCAGCATCATCGGTGTCGGTGCCGCGGGCATCCCGGCCCGCTGGTCCTCGGGCAGCGTGTAGCGCCAGTCCTTGGACAGGCGCGGGTCGACGAACGCCTCGCGGACGTCGGCGTAGCGGGTGAGCAGCCACATCGGCCCGTCCGGCAGCGCGAGCCTGCGCACCGGCTCCTCGGCCCGCAGCGCCGCGTAGGCGGGGTGCGGGTTCTGCCAGAAGGTGCCGGAGAACAGGTCGTGCTGCTCGGAGCCGGTGGTGGTCAGCGCCATGTCCCTCATCGTGCCACCGGCTGTAAGCGCGCGCTTACGCAGGCCGCAGGCGAGTGACCGAGCACACAGCAGGGTCGAGTGCGATGTCGGCGGGCGGCGCCGCTCCGATGATCACCGACGCGGCCAGCGCGGCCAACGCCGGTGCCGACTCGATACCGGACCCGCCCTGGCCGGCGACGAAGTGGAAGCCGGGACGGTCCGGCCACTGCCCCAGCACCGGGGCCCGGTCCGGGGCGAACGTCCGCAACCCGGCCCAGGCTCTCCGCACCGAGCGCAGACCCAGCGTGGTCACCTCGCCGACCCGGTCCAGCCCGAGCGCCACGTCCAGCTCGTCGGGCCGGGCGTCACCGGGCGCCTGCGGGGTCTCGTCGGCCGGCGAGACCAGCACCGTGTCGGCCTCCGGTTTGAGGTACCACCGCTCGGCGGCGTCCGCGATCAGCGGCAGCGGGGCGCCGCCCACCCGCAGCACCGACGGGTCCGGCACCGGGCAGGCCGCGATCGTCCGGCGCAACGGGGTGAACCCGACCCGGGGCACCCCGGCGAGCGCGGCGACCTCGTCGGCCCAGGAACCCGCCGCGTCGACGACGGCGGCGGCGAGCACCCGCTGCCCGGCCGCCGTCTCCACCAGCCAGCCGCCACCGTCGCGGGTGATCGCCGACACCCGGGCACCGCGCAGCACGGTGCCCCCGCGGGCCCGCAGACCGCGCCGGTAACCGTCGTGCAGGGCGATCGCGTCGACGTCGGCGGAACCGGCGGTCCAGGCCGCGGCACGCGGCGGGCGGCGCAACACCGGCGCGCGCCGCAGCGCCTCCGCCGGGTCCAGCGCGATCGGCGCGTTCGGCTCCCCGCGCTGCTCGTCGAGCATGGCGACGATCCCGGCCGCGCCCGCGTCGTCGTCACCGAGGTGCAGCACCGGCCTCGGGGACAACAGGGGCGGCGTGTCCAGCTCGGTCTGCAGGACGCGGAACCGCGGACCGGAGGCGTCGATCAACGCGCGGAACGGCCCGGAACCGTGCCCGGGGATGTAGGTCGCCGCCGACCGTGCGGTGGAGTGCACCGGCATGTCCGCCTCCGCCTCCAGGAGCACGACGCGGCCGTGCACGGCGAGCTCGTAGGCCACCGAGACCCCGGCGATCCCGCCGCCGACCACCACCAGATCCGTGTGCGATTCCACCGGCGCGACGGTAGCCGGGAAAAACCGGTGGCACGCCGGGCGGACGCTCCCTATCGTCCTCGTCATGCTGATCCGGTTCCTCTGAGCGGCCCGCGGAGCGACGCTCCGCGCACTCGCCGCAGGCCCGTGACCTCTCGTGCCACGCCGGCCCGGAACCGATGCCGCGCATCACCAGGCACGGCGTTCCCGATCCCGGCGTTGCTGATGCCACCGCCGCTGATCTCGGTCGTTGCTGATCTCGGTCGTTGCTGATCTCGGCGATCGCCGGTCCCGCTGCCACCGCACCCGGCGCTGCCGGACGAGCACTGCCGGGCCCGGCGTCGCTGATCCCGGTCCCCGGCCCGAGTTCCGTCACCGGCCCTGCCCTGTTCCTGCCCTGTCCCTGCCCTGTCCCTGTCCCTGTCCGACCGTCGTCCGGCCTCGAGCCGGACCCGTACCTGCCGGAGGCCCGTATGCCCGCCAACCCGCCCCGACCGGCCAGCACCGACCCGGCGCCGCAGCCCGCGAACCGCGCCGCACGCCGTGCCGCGAAACGCGGCCGCCCCGCGGAGGAGGGCGGCACCGGCCCCGCCGCCCCCCGCAACACCGGCCCGGCACCGCACGCGAAGCCCGCGCACGTCCGCACGGACTTCGCCGCCCGCCGCACCGGCTGATCCCGGGCTGATCACGGATCGGGCACCCGGACACCCGCTCGGCGAACGTCCGGGTTCCCGATCCGTGATCTCCCGTCGCGTGCGAGGCTGGACGCCGTGACCGTGACCGTGTGGTGGGCAGCCCCGACCGACCCCGGTGGGCGACCCGATCTCGTGGCACTGCTCGACGCGCACGAGCGCGAACGGATGTCGGCACTGCGCCGGGCCGAGGACCGGGCCCGGTACCTGGCCGCGCACGCGCTCGCCCGGCTCGTGCTGGCGACGCACCTGGACACCGATCCGGCCTCGATCGACATGGACCGCACCTGCCGCTGCGGGAAGCCGCACGGCAAGCCGCGCCTCGCCGGCCGTGGCGACGCGCCCGGTTTCTCGCTGACCCACTCCGGCGCACTGGTCGGGGTGGCGCTGGGCCCGGGACCGGTGGGCGTCGACGTCGAGCAGCATCGGGAGCTGTCCGGGTTGGACGGGCTCGCCCGGCACGCCCTCTCCCCGGCCGAACGTGAGCACGGGATCCCGGGGCCGTCCGCGTTCCTGGTCACCTGGACCCGCAAGGAGGCCCTGCTCAAGGCCACCGGTGACGGGCTGTCGGCCCCGATGGACGCGATCACGCTGTCCGCCCCGGACGGCCCGGCCCGCGTCCTGCACTGGCCCGGCACCACCGGGTCCTGGTGGCTCGCCGACGTCGACACCCCGCACCCGGACCATCCCGGGGCCGTCGCCGGGGCCGGGCCGGTCGTGCCGCCGATCACGGTCGCGGACGGTGACGCCGTCCTGTCGGTGGTCCGGGGCACCATGGGCAGGTGAGCTCGCCGGACCGGCCGGGCGCGGCCGCAGCGCGCTGGGTGCTGCACCTGGACATGGATGCGTTCTTCGCCTCCGTCGAGCAGCTGACCCGGCCCACGCTGGCCGACCGGCCGGTGCTGGTCGGCGGGGCCGGGCCGCGCGGTGTCGTCGCGGGCGCCAGCTACCAGGCACGGGTGTTCGGGGCGCGCTCGGCGATGCCGATGGGACAGGCCCGGCGGCGCTGCCCGCACGCCACCGTGCTGCCTCCCCGCTTCGGGCTGTACAAGGCGATCTCGGAGGAGGTGATGGGGGTGCTCGCCGAGTTCTCGCCGGTGCTCGAACCGGTCTCGGTGGACGAGGCGTTCATCGAACCTCCCGGGCTGGCCGGTGCCGCCCCGGAGGCCGTGCAGGACTTCGGGGCCCGGCTGCGCGCGGCGGTCCGGGAGCGGACCGGGCTGCCCGCATCGGTCGGCGCCGGGTCCGGCAAGCAGATCGCCAAGATCGCCTCCGAGCTGGCGAAGCCGGACGGTCTGCGGGTCGTGCCGCACGCCGACCAGCAGGCCGTGCTCGATCCGCTGCCGGTGCGCTCGCTGTGGGGCATCGGTCCGGTGTCCGGCGAGGCGCTGCGCCGGATCGGGATCGAGACGATCGGCCAGCTCGCCGCGATGGACGGTCGCGAGGTCACCGGGGTGCTCGGCTCGGCGATGGGCACCGAACTGCACCGGCTGGCCCGCGGGATCGACGACCGCCCGGTCGCCCCGCGCGGCGCGGCTAAGCAGATCAGCGCGGAGACGACGTTCGACACCGACCTGACCGCGATGTCCGCGGTGCACGCCGCCGTCGAGTCGATCTGCGTCGCCGTGCACCGCAGGCTGGTCGCCGACGGCCGCGCCGCACGCACCGTGACGGTCAAGGCCCGCACCGGGGACTTCGTGACCCACACCCGCTCGGAGACGACACCGTTCCCCAGCCGCGACCTGTCGACGCTCGTCGCGGTGGCCCGCCGGCTCGCCGACACCGCGGTGGGCGAGGGCGGCGTGCGGCTGCTCGGGGTGTCGGTGTCGGGGTTCGGCGACGAACCACCGCTGGCGCTGTTCGACGCGGTGCCCTCGGCCCAGGGGTGGCGGGCGGCGCCCGCGGGCTCGGGCGGCGGCGAGCCGGCCGGCAGTGACCCGGTCGCCGCAGTCCCGATCGTCGGGCGGCCGGACACCGAGGGCCGGGGGCACGTCAGCGCACCGGTGGCCGTCGAAGCGGCCGCGGGCGTCCCGGCAGCGGACCTGCCGGTGCACCGGGAGCAGGCCGCCGACCGCCCCTGGCGGGCGGGGGACGACGTCGACCACCCCGATCACGGGCACGGCTGGGTACAGGGTGCCGGGCACGGCCGGGTCACCGTCCGCTTCGAGACGGCGCTGACCGGGCCGGGACGAACCTGCACCTTCGACGCCGCCGACCCGCAGCTGTCCCGCGCCGATCCGCTCCGGAGCTGGCGACCGGCCGGCTGAGACACCGGGACGAGCGTCAGCCGATCAGCGGACTGCGGTGCGGCGGGGCGACCCGGGTGCCCGCAGTGAGCCGGACGTCGATACCGGGTGCTGTGCGGGCCAGACCGTCGAGCACCGCGACCAGCGCGACGTCAGCGGCCGGGTCGCCGGCCACCAGCAGCACCCCGCTGCCGGTGGGCTCGCCTGCCGCCCACCCGGTGAGCCGGGAGACGGCGTCGGGCGGGGAGATCCGCTCCACCCGCCACGCCTCCGCGTAGAACAGGGCCACCGACTCGGGGCCGCCCGGGAAGGCGAAGACGGTGTCCGCCTCCATGATCAGGTCCTCGCCGCCGGAGCCGACCGAGGCTCCGTCCGGCCCGGTGCCGAGTACGACCAGGACCGGGCACGCGCCGACGCTCATCGCTCTGTCCTCCTCGAGGGTCCGCGCCCTCAACAGTGGGAACTCCTGCGACGACGGACAGTCTCCTGGCTCCCGGATCATCGCGCTCCCCCGCCTTCCCACCCTCATCGGGCAGTGGCTGCGGGTGGGGAGCGCTCCCCGGTGACAGTGGCGGGACCGCGCCGGAATCACACCGGCTTCCTGCACCGTCGTCGGGGTCAGCCCATCACGTGCCGGTCGGAGGGTCAACAACGGGGGCCGGTGACGCCCGCCCGGCGGCACGGTCCCGTCACGGCCCGACGGGCGCCTCCAGCCCCGCGACCGGGCCGATCACCACGATCGCGGGCGGGCTGACGTCCTGCTCGGCCGCGACCCGGCCGGCCGTCTCCAGGGTCGCGCGCACCGTCCGCTGGATCCGGGTGGTGCCGTCCTGCACGATCAGCACCGGGGTCTGCGGGTCGCGGCCGTGCTCGACGAGGACCTCGGCGAACCGGCCGAGCCGCTCCACCGCCATCATCAGCACGATCGTGCCGGTCATCCGGCCGAGCGCGGTCCAGTCGGTGAGACTGCGCGGGTCCTCCGGGGCGACGTGCCCGGAGACGACGACGATCTCGTGTGCCACCCCCCGGTGGGTGACCGGCGTCCCGGCGACGGCGGGCGCGGCGAACGCGCTGGTGATGCCGGGGACGACGGTGACCGGCACCCCCGCGGCGGCGCAGGCCTGGACCTCCTCGAACCCGCGCCCGTAGACGAACGGGTCGCCGCCCTTGAGACGCACCACGAACTTCCCGGCCCTGGCGTGCTCCACCAGCAGCTCGTTGATCTTCTCCTGGGCCATGGCACGGCCGTAGGGGATCTTCGAGGCGTCGATGACCTCGACGTCGGGCGGGAGCTCGTCCATCAGGTCCCGGGGCCCCAGCCGGTCGGTGACGACGACCTGCGCCCTGGACAGCAGCCGCCGCCCGCGGACCGTGATCAGCTCCGGGTCACCGGGGCCGCCGCCGACCAGCGCGACACCCGGCTGCGGCGGCTCGGCGTTCTCGTCGACGACGCCGGACTGCAGCGCTTCGACCAGCGCCGTCCGGACCGCGGCCGAGCGGCGGTGCGCACCGCGGGCCAGCACACCGACGGTCAACCCGTCGTGCTCACCGGTCGCGGGGGTGACGGCGGTGCCCCGGGAGCCGTCGTCGGCGCGGACGCAGAACACCCGGCCCCGCTCGGCCTCCGCGACGACGGCCTCGTTCACCGCCGCGTCGTCGGTCGCAGCGATCACGTACCAGGCGCCGGCGAGATCACCCTCGGCGTAGCGGCGGCCGGTCCAGGTGATCTCACCGGCGGTGACCATGCCCTCGACGGCCGGGGTGACCTCGGGGGACACCACCTCGACCAGCGCTCCGGCGGCGATCAGCCGGGTGACCCGGCGCTGGGCGACCTGGCCCCCGCCGACCACGACGACACGCCGGCCGGACAGGTCCAGACCGACCAGGTACTGCTCGTTCTGCGCGCTCAACGACGATCCTCTCCCGGGCGCGGCGTGCCCTTCCTCGCGCTCCGTGCCGGTTCCGGCCCTGCGGACCGGGCCGGCGAACCCCCGGCTCCCGTTCGGCGGCGGCGGTCGAGGATAACGACCGGCGCGCCCCGGCAGACCGCGCCGAGGCCAACCCCACACCCGGGCCGCTGCCGGGCGCTCACGGGGCCGCTGCCCGCGCCACCGCGACGGTCACGCCGCGCCCGGCGGTCTTGGGCACCACCAGCACGGCCCCGGGGCCCGCCGCCAGGAGCGCCGCGGCCTCGGCGACCGAGGGCGTCCCGGTGGCGGCGGCGACCCGGTCGCTCGGCGCCGGCACCACCACCCCGGCGAGTCGCCCGGCCGGGTACCCGCGCGGGATCCGCGGTGCGACGGCCTGCAACAGGCCGGGCTCGCCCGCCCGCCGGTCCAGCGTCGCGACCACCGCCCGGGCCAGGTCGAGGTCGTGCTCGCCGGCCACCCGGCGCAGGAGCTCCACCAGGGCCGCGGCGGGCACCCCGGGCCGCAGCCCGACCCCGACGGCCGTCACCGGTCGCGCGGCGACGGACCCGCCGCGAGCACCCGGGCCGCTGGTCGTGCGAGGTCGACCAGGCGCGCGACGACGTCCGGGTTCCCCGCCGGATGGGTGTGCAGGAACGACGCGTGCACCCCGGCCACGACGTGTCCCTCCGGCTCCCCACCGCGCCACGCCCAGGCCGGCGCGGCACCGGCCCGCGGCGTGACCGCGCAGCGGTGGAACTCGTGTGCCCCCACCCGGGAGCCGGGTGGGAACAGCGGCGACGCCGACACCGCGACCGCCTCCCGGTAGCCCAGGGTCAGGCGGTCGGTCATCGCGGCCGAGGCGTCGAGCACGCCGCACATCGGGATCCCGTCGAGGTCCCGGCACAGGTAGAGCAGCCCGCCGCACTCGGCGTGCACCGGCGCACCGGTCGCGGCCAGCCGGGCGACGGCCGCCCGCAGCGACCGGTTCTCCCCCAGCGCGCCGACGTGCTCCTCGGGGAACCCGCCGGGCAGCACCAGCGCACACGTCCCGTCGGGTAGGTCCGGGTCGCGCAGCGGATCCACGCCGACGACCCGGGCACCGGCCGCCGCGAGCAGCTCGGCGTGCTCGGCGTACCCGAACCCGAACGCCGGGCCGCCCGCCACCGCGACGACCGGCGCGACCGCCGCACGACCGGGCGCCGCGGCCGCTGCGGGCCGGCCGGGACCCGGGGTCCGGCCGGCCGGCCGGTCCGTGACGGCGGCGATCTCCGCGTGCGGGTCCCAGACCGGGCCGTCGGGCAACGGGCGGGCCAGCGCCAGCACCGCGTCGAGATCGACGTGCGCCGCGACCAGCTCCGCCATCGCGTCCACCGCCGCGGTCGCGGCGGCACCGTGCTCCGCCGCGGTGACCAGACCGAGATGGCGGGACGGCACGGCGAGCTCGGCGCGCCGCGGGAGGGCACCGAGCACCGGCAGCCCGACCTCGTCGGCGGCCGAGCGCAGCACCTCCTCGTGCCGCGCCGACCCGGTCCGGTTCAGGATCACCCCGGCCACCTCGACCGACGGGTCGAACGACCGGAAGCCGTGCAGCAGCGCGGCCAGCGACCGGGACTGCCCGCGGACGTCCACCACCAGCACCACCGGCGCGCCCAGCGTGGCGGCGACCTGCGCCGTCGAACCGGCGCCGTCGGGGATGCGGCCGTCGAACAGCCCCATCACACCCTCGACGACGGCGACGTCGCAGTCCCGGGAGCCGTGCCGGGCCAGCGGCGCGAGCCGCTCGGCACCCTGCAGCACGACGTCGAGGTTGCGGCCCGGCCGGCCGGCGGCGAGGGTGTGGTAGCCGGGGTCGATGTAGTCCGGACCGACCTTGAACGGTGCGACCCGGGTGCCCCGCCGGCGCAGCGCGGCCATCAGGCCGGTGGAGACCGTCGTCTTCCCGCTCCCCGACGACGGCGCCGCGACGACCAGGGCGCGGGCACTCACCACTCGATCCCCCGCTGCCCCTTCTGACCGGCGTCCATCGGGTGCTTGACCTTGGTCGTCTCCAGCACCAGGTCGGCCGCGTCGACGAGCGGCTGCGGCGCGTCCCGGCCGGTGATGATCACGTGCTGGTGCCCGGGGCGGCCGGTCAGCTCGGCGACCACCTCGTCGACGTCGATCCAGCCCCACTTCAGCGGGTAGGTGAACTCGTCGAGCACGTACATCCCGTGCCGCTCGTCGCGCAGCCTGCGGCGGATCTCGGCCCAGCCCTCGCGGGCGTCGGCGGCGTGATCGGTCTCGGAACCCCGCCTGCGCGACCAGGACCAGCCCGAGCCCATCTTGTGCCACTCCACGGGGCCGCCCTGCCCGGTCTCGTCGTGCACCCGGCCGAGCGCGCGGAACGCCTCCTCCTCGCCGACCTTCCACTTCGCGGACTTCACGAACTGGAAGACCCCGATCGACCAGCCCTGGTTCCAGCCGCGCAGCGCCATGCCGAACGCTGCCGTCGACTTCCCCTTCATGACGCCGGTGTGCACCACCAGCAGCGGCCGGTTTCGGCGCTGCCGCGTGGTCAGTCCGTCGTCGGGTGTGACGCTCACCTGTCCCTGCGGCACGGTGGCCTCCTCTCAGGCGGCGCGGGCGGACCGGACGAGGTCCCCCACGCTCTCGGCGGTCAGCTCGTCGAGGGTCACCAGCTCGCCACCGGCGGACGCGGCGAGCGGCGCGGCGAGACCGAGCCGGACGTGCCCGCTCTCGCAGTCGACGACGACGGTGTGCACGCCGTCGGCGGCCAGCAGACCGGCGGCGCGGCGGGCGTCGGCCACCGGGTCGCCGCCGGGGCGGGCGGGCACGGTGGCGCGGCCGTCGGTCAGCAGCACCACGAGCGGGCGGCGGCGCGGGTCGCGACGGCGTTCGGCGGCGAGCACCGAGCGGGCCCGCAGGATCCCCTCGGCGAGCGGTGTCCGCCCACCGGTGCGCAGGGTCGCGAGCCGCTGTTGCGCCGTGGGGACCGACGAGGTCGGTGGCAGTGTGAGCTCCGCGGCCCGGGCCCGGAAGGTGACCAGCCCGACCTTGTCGCGGCGCTGGTAGGCGTCGCGCAGCAGGCCGAGGACGGCGCCGGAGACCGCCGTCATCCGCTTCCGTGCGGCCATCGAGCCGGACGCGTCGACGACGAACAGCACGAGGTTCCCCTCGCGTCCCTCGCGCTCGGCGCGGCGCAGGTCGTCGCGCTGCAGGAGCAGCCCGGGGCCGCGGCGTCCCCGCCGTGCCTGGTGCGGCGCCGCCGCCAGGACGGTGGCGGGCAGGTGCAGGTCGGCCGCCCGGGTGGTGCCCGCGCCGGTCGGCCGGACGACCCGGCCGGTGTCGGTGCGGGCCCGCGACCGGCGGCCGGGCGCACCCGCTCCGAGTCCGGGCACGGTGAACTTGCGGATCGTCGCCCGGCGCAGCCGCGCGGCGTCCCCGACGACGAGCGTCTGCCCGCCGTCACCGCCCGGGCGCCGCCCGGCGCCGTCCTCCGGTTCGGTGACCGCACCGTCCGGGAGGCCGGCGGGATCGGGGCCGCCGTGCGCCGGACCGTCCTGGCGGCCGGTGCCGCCGGGGTTCTCCGGGGCCGCGGACTCGGGGCCTGCCGGCCCGGAGCGGCCCCCGCCGTCCGGCTCGGTGCCACCCTGGTCCGGGCCGTCCGGGCCGCCGGGATCCGAACCGCCCGGGTCACTGCCGTCCGGGTCACTGCCGTCCGGGTCGCTGCCGTCCGGACCACTGCCGTCCAGGCCACCGCCATCCGGATCATCGCCGTCCGGACCACCGTCGGGGCCCGGGTCGTCGTCGGGACCGAGATAGTCCTCGGCGTCGCGCAGGGCCTCGTCGAGGTCCTTCTCGTCGATCCCCGGTTCGTCGAACGGGTCCCGGCGGCGCCGGTGCGGCAGCGCGAGCCGGGCGGCGACCCGGACGTCGTCCTCGACCACCGCGGTGCGCCCCTCCCAGGCCGCGTGCGCCGCCGCGGCCCGGCTGATCACGAGGTCGGCGCGCATCCCGTCGACGTCGAACCGGGCGCAGACGAACGCGATCCGGCGCAGCTCCCGGTCCGGCAGCCGGACGGCGGTGACCCGCTGCTGGGCGGCCCGCAGGCGCGCCGCGGTGTCCGCCTCGGCGTCGGCGAACCGGGCGGCGAACCCGTCCGGGTCGTCCTCGAACGCCAGCCGCCGCCGGGTCACCTCGACCCGGGTGTCGACATCACGGGAGGCCCGCACCTCCACGGTCAGCCCGAACCGGTCGAGCAGCTGCGGGCGCAGCTCGCCCTCCTCCGGGTTCATGGTGCCGACCAGCAGGAACCGGGCCGCGTGCGAGACCGAGACACCGTCGCGCTCGACGTGCGCGCGGCCCATCGCGGCGGCGTCGAGGAGCAGGTCGACGAGGTGGTCGTGGAGCAGGTTGACCTCGTCGACGTAGAGCACACCGCGGTGCGCGTCGGCGAGCAGCCCCGGCTGGTAGGCACGCCTGCCCTCGGACAGCGCGCGTTCCAGGTCGAGCGACCCGACGAGACGGTCCTCGGTCGCCCCCACCGGCAGCTCGACGAGCCGGGCCGGGCGGGTCGTCCGCGGCGGCGCCGGCGCGTCGGCGAGCGGGTGCGGCCCGTCCGGGCAGTCCGGGTCGGGGCCGGCCGGGTCGCAGCCGAACCGGCAGCCCTCGACGACCTCGAGGTCCGGCAGCAACGCGGCCAGCGCCCGCACCGCCGTCGACTTCGCGGTGCCCTTCTCCCCGCGCACCAGCACGCCGCCGACGCCGGGGTGCACGGCATTGAGCAGCAGCGCCAGCCGCAGGTCGTCGTGCCCGACGACGGCGGAGAACGGGAACCGGAGGGACGTCACCGCAGCGCTCACCCGGCCGAGGCTGCCAGACCGGACGTCAGGACCGGGAGATCCATCGGCGCACCGTGTCGGATCACATGTTCAAGTGACGACGTTTCCAGGTGTCGTTCCACCAGGTCGGCCAGCAGGTCCGCCTGCCGGGTCCGCTCGGCCGCGAACGACGTGTCGTCCGCCACCCGGAACCCGTCCCGGCCCGCCTCACCGGCCAGCCGGGTCAGCAGCGCGCGCCGGAAGCCGTCGTTCTCGGCGAGGCCGTGCCAGTGGGTACCGAGGACGTGACCCCGGTCGGACCCCTCCGCGCCGACCAGCCCGGGATCACCGGAGCGCACCACCCGGCCGTGGTGGATCTCGTACCCGGCCACCGGGTGCCCCCAGGCCGTCGACGTCGGCCGCGCCAGGTGCTTGGCCCGGTCGAAGGAGATCTCCAGGTCCAGCAGCCCGAGCCCGTCGACGGCGGTCCCCGCGGCGGCCTCCACCCCGTGCGGGTCGGTGATCGTTCGCCCCAGCATCTGGTAGCCGCCGCAGATGCCGAGCACCGGGCGGCCGGCGGCGGCGTGCGCGAGCACCGCGTCGGCCATGCCCGAGGACCGGAGCCACCCGAGGTCGGACACGGTCGACTTCGACCCGGGCAGCACGACGACGTCGGTGTCGGCGATCCGTGACGGTTCGGTCACGTAGCGGACCGCGACCCCCGGCTCGCAGGCCAGCGCCTCGGCGTCGGTGGCGTTCGAGATCCGCGGCAGGCGGACCACCGACACCCGCAGCCACTGCGCACCGCGCGGTGGGGCCGGGCGGCCCAGCACCCCGTCGGCGACGGCGGACAGCGAGTCCTCCGCGTCCAGCCACAGCCCGTCGGCGAAGGGCAGCACGCCCAGGGCGGGACGCCCGGTGAGCGCCCGCAGCTGCTCCAGCCCCGGTTCGAGCAGCCGGACGTCCCCCCGGAACTTGTTGATCACGAACCCGGCGACGAGTGCCTGGTCCGCCGGTTCGAGCACGGCGAGCGTGCCGAACAGGTGCGCGAGCACCCCGCCCCGGTCGATGTCCCCGACGACGAGCACCGGCAGGTCGTTGCGCCGGGCGAGACCCATGTTCGCCAGGTCGGTCGCGCGCAGGTTGATCTCCGCGGGGGAACCGGCGCCCTCGCAGACGACGACGTCGTAGCGCTCCCGCAGCCGGCTCAGGGAGTCGCCCACGACCTCCGCGAGCGCCGCGGTGCGGTGCCGGTAGGACAGTGCCGACACCTGCCCGTCGGCCCGCCCCCGGACCACGACCTGCGACGTCCGGTCGCTGCCCGGTTTCAGCAGCACCGGATTGAGGTCGACACCGGGGGTGATCCCGCAGGCGTGGGCCTGCATCGCCTGGGCCCGGCCGATCTCCCCGCCGTCCGGGGTCACCACCGAGTTGTTGCTCATGTTCTGGGCCTTGAACGGTGCCACCGACACCCCACGGCGGTGCAGCCAGCGGCAGATGCCGGCCACGACGGCGCTCTTGCCCGCGTCCGAGGTCGTCCCGGCGATCAGCACCGCGCCCGAGAGATCCACTGCCACACCGGTCAGTATCCCCGGGCGGCCCGACTACCCTGGACGGCGTGCGTTTCCTGCTCCGGCCCGGCTGGCTCGCCTTCATCGGCGTCGTCTGCGCGTTCGTGGTGGCCTGCTACACGCTGCTCGCACCGTGGCAGTTCGACCGCGAGGCCGAGCGGGAGGCGCAGAACGCGGCCATCGCCGCCGCCGACGGCACCCCGGCGGTCCCGTTCGCCGAGCTGGTCCCGCCGGGTGAGGCCGTCTCGCCCGACGACATCTGGCGCCGGGTCGAGCTGACCGGCACCTTCGAGCAGCAGGCCGAGTCGCTGGTCCGGCTCCGGGTCGTCGACGGCGCACCCGCCTACGAGGTGCTGACGCCGCTGCGGCTCGACGACGGGCGCCTGGTCGTGGTCAACCGTGGCACGATCGCCGGCGGCGAGGGCGGCGTGGTGCCGGAGTTCGCGCCCGCGCCCACCGGCACCGTGAACATCGAGGGGCGGTTGCGGCTCAACGAGAACGATCCGCAGGACAGGCCGCCGCTGCACGAGGGCGGGACCACCCAGATCTACGCCGCCGACTCCCGTGCCGTCGCCGAGGCCACCGGGACGGACCCGGTCGAGGGCGTCGTCACCCTCGACGAGGGCCAGCCCGGGGTGCTGAACCCGATTCCGATCGCACCGCCCGCAGGCGGAGCACCGTTCAGCAACTTCTCCTACGCGCTGCAGTGGCTGACGTTCGGCCTGGTCGCCCTGGTCGCGTTGGGGATCTTCATCCGGCTGGAGCTGCTGCAGCGGCGCGGCGGCCGGGCGGCGCCGGGCAACCTGCGCGACCAGCTCTCCGGCCGGGACGGCTACGGCTCGGACGACGGCCCCGGCGAACACACCGACGAGCGCACGGCCGAACGCACGGGGCAGCGCACGGGGCAGCGCACCGAGGAGCCGACGGCCGAGGGCGCCGCGGCGGGCTCCTCCGTGGTGCCGGCCGGAGACGGCTCCGGCAGCGCCGAGGGCCGCGCGGACCGGTGACCGCCCGGCGCTAGGGTCTCGCGCGCACACATCCCGCTCCCCGAGGAGAGACATGGACCGCGCGACCGCTTTCCGGGCCCTTCGCGACCTCGGCGCCGCCGCCTGGTTCGGGGGCTCGCTGATGGGGGTCTCCGGGCTGAACGCCGCGGCGGACGCGGCGGGCGGCCCGGCCGACCGGCAGCGGGTCGCGACCGCGGGCTGGTCGGCCTGGACGCCGTTCGCGCGGGCCGCGCTCGCCGCCACCCTGGCCGGGGGGATCGGGCAGCTGGCGGTCCGGCGCGGTGACGACGACGCGGTCGGTGTCGGGCTGGCCGTCGCCGCGGCCGGGCTGACCGCGGGCACCGCGGTGCTCGGAGCCCGCGACGACACACCGCAGCCGGCGATCCGCGTGGCCGAGTGGGCCGTCCCGGTGCTGCTCGCAGGCGTGATCCTCAGCGGCGCACGGCGCTGACGCGCGGCAGCAGGCCCCCGGCGCCAGGTCTCCGGCCGGCGTGCGGTTGCAGGGTTCGGGCCTGCGCGGCCTGCCGTCAACCCCACACCTGCGTCGCGGCGATATCGCTCACGAGGTGAGCGACAAGGCTCGACCTACCCCCACGGTGGAGTCACCCGCTGACCGGGCCCGTCGGCTGCTGCACCGGATCCGCTTGCACCGGGTCGGGCCGCGACGAGGGCCACGCCGACCGCCAGCACGCCGGCCGTCGCCGCGACCAGGCGGGACAACCGCGCGGCCCGAGCCAGGTCGGCCGGGCCCGGGCGGCGCCCGTCGCCCAGAGTCGGCCGGTTCTCGGTGCCGTGCGCGTAGGTCGTCGGTCCGCCCAGGCGCAGACCGAGGGCGCCGGCGGCAGTGGCCTCGACCGGGCCGGCGTTCGGGCTGGGATGCGCGGCGGCGTCACGTCGCCAGGCCCGCAGCGCAGCCCTCGGCGAGCCACCGACCAGCGGGGCGAGCGCGACGGTGAGCAGCGCGGTCACCCGGGACGGGACGAGGTTCACCAGGTCGTCGAGCCGGGCCGCGGCGCAGCCGAACCGCTCGTAGCGGGCGGACCGGTAGCCGACCATGGCGTCCAGCGTGTTCACGGCCCGGTACCCGAGCAGCCCGGGCACGCCGGCGAGGGCGCCCCAGACGAGCGGCCCGACCACCGCGTCCGAGGTGTTCTCGGCCAGCGACTCGACCCCGGCGCGGGCCATGCCGCCGGAGTCGAGCAGCGCGGGATCGCGGGCGCACAGGTGGGGCACCCGCCTGCGGGCCGCGGGCAGGTCGTCCGCGGCGAGTTCGGCAGCGAGCGCGCCGCCCTCGCGGACCAGCGACGTCCCACCCAGCACCGCCCAGGTGGACGCGGCGGTGACGACGGTCCGGGTGACCGGCCCTCCCGTCCGGGCGGCCAGCGCACCGACCGCGACGGTGCCGCCGACGAGCACCGCCGTGTACGCCGCGCCGGCGGCCCGGGAGTCGCGGTACAACCGGCGCTCCAGCCGGGTCGCGAGCGAGCCGAACGCCGCGACCGGATGCCCGCGCCGCGGATCACCGAACGCCGTGTCCGCCAGGATCCCGATCATCAGCCCGGCCGCCCGGGCACCGTCGCGCATGCAGGTGACGGTAGGTCGGCGCGCCGATCACCGAACAGGCAGGATCACCCCATGCGCACCGACCACACGCCGGACGAGCTGGGCGCCGGCCCGTTCTACAAGCTGCTGACCAGTGTCGTCGTCCCCCGGCCGATCGCGTGGGTGTCCACCCGCTCGGCCGAGGGCGTCGACAACCTGGCGCCGCACTCGTTCTTCACGGTCTCCTGTGTCGACCCGCCGATGGTGCAGTTCACCTCGGTCGGGAAGAAGGACTCGCTACGCAACGCCACCGAGACCCGCGAGTTCGTGGTCAACCTCGCCGGCGAGCCGCTGTTCGAGAAGATCAACGCGACCGGAACCGACTTCCCCGCCGAGATCAGCGAGTTCGCCTCGGTCGGGCTCACCGCGGAGCCGAGCACCACCGTCACCCCGCCGCGGGTGGCGGAGTCCCCGGTCGCGCTGGAGTGCGTGCTGCACTCGGCGATCGAGCTCGGGAACTCCACCGTGGTGATCGGCCGGGTGGTGAACGCCGCCGTCGACGACGACGTGTTCACCACCGACTCGCGCGGCAACACGCTTCCCGACGTGCGGCGCCTCGCCCCGCTCGCCCGGCTCGGCCGCAACGAGTGGGCCCGGCTCGGCGAGATCCTGGAGATCACCCGGATCCCCTACCGCGACTGGCCGGGCCACTTCGCGGCCGAGGACTGACGCCGGCGCCTAGAGCGTGTACTCCGTCCCGACCCGCGCCTGCGGATCGGAGTGGATCTCGTTCTCCCGGCCGCGCAGCTCCACCCGGCGGATCTTGCCGGAGATCGTCTTCGGCAGCTCGAAGAACTCCAGCCGGCGGATCCGCTTGTACGGCGCGAGGTTGTCGTAGGCGAACCGCAGGATGTCGGTCGCGGTCTCCTCGTTCGGCTCGTGCCCGGCGGCCAGCACGACGTAGGCCTTCGGCACGGCCAGCCGCACCGGGT
Organism: Pseudonocardia sp. NPDC049635; assembly: GCF_040659795.1. Taxonomy (NCBI): domain Bacteria; kingdom Bacillati; phylum Actinomycetota; class Actinomycetes; order Pseudonocardiales; family Pseudonocardiaceae; genus Pseudonocardia; species Pseudonocardia sp. NPDC049635. The sequence continues at coordinate 101,403 of NZ_JBFAON010000012.1, read as the reverse complement.
CCGGCGACGGCACCACCGCGGCCTCCGCGACCGCCGGGTGCTCGATGAGCACGCTCTCCAGCTCGAACGGGCTGATCCGGTAGTCGCTGGCCTTGAAGACGTCGTCGGCGCGGCCGACGTAGGTGATGTAGCCGTCCGCGTCCCGGGACCCGACGTCACCGGTGTGGTAGAAGCCACCGGCCATCGCCTCGGCGTTGCGCTCCGGGTCACCGGCGTAGCCGACCATCAGCCCGGTCGGGCGGTGGTTCAGGTCCAGGCAGATCTCGCCCTCGTCGCCGACTTCGCCGGTCACCGGGTCGACCAGTGCCACGACGAACCCGGGGATCGGGCGGCCCATCGACCCCGGCTTCACCGGCTGTCCCGGCGGGTTCCCGATCTGGACCGACGACTCGGTCTGCCCGAACCCGTCCCGGATCTTGCGTCCCCACGCCTTCTCGACCTGCTCGATGACCTCCGGGTTCAGCGGCTCACCCGCCCCGACCACCTTGGTCGGCGGGTTCGCCAACCCGGACAGGTCGGCCTGGATCAGCATCCGCCAGACCGTCGGCGGGGCGCAGAAGCTGGTCACCCCGCAGGAGTCGAGCACTCCGAGCACCGACTCGGCGTCGAACCGGGCGTAGTTCATCACCAGCACCGTCGCCTCGGCGATCCACGGCGCGAACACGTTCGACCAGGCGTGCTTGGCCCAGCCCGGTGAGGAGATGTTGAGGTGCACGTCCCCGGGCTCCAGCCCGATCCAGTACATCGTGGACAGGTGCCCCACCGGGTACGAGGTGTGCGTGTGCTCCACCAGCTTCGGCTTCGCCGTGGTGCCGGAGGTGAAGTAGAGCAGCAGCGTGTCGCTCGCCGCCGTGCGGCCGTCCGGCACGAACGCCGGGTCCGCCGAGTACGCCTCGCCGGAGTAGTCGCGCCAGCCCGGTACCGCGCCGCCCACCGCGATCCGGGTGAAGTCACCGACGACGTCGTCGAACTTCACGGTGTCCGACGCGGCGGCGACGACGTGCCGGGCCGCGCCCCGGTCCACCCGGTCCTGCAGGTCCACCGGCGTGAGCAGGGTCGTCGCCGGGATGACGACGGCGCCGAGCTTCATCGCCGCGAGCAGCGTCTCCCACAGCTCCAGCTGGTTGCCCAGCATCAGGATGATCCGGTCGCCGCGACCGACGCCCTGGGCGCGCAGCCAGTTCGCGACCCGGTTCGAGCGTTCGGACAGCTCGGCGAAGGTCCAGTGCGCCTGCGAGCCGTCCTGCTCGACGATCCAGAGGGCCCGGCGTGCACCGCGCTCCGGATCGGCGGCAACCACGTCGAAGTGGTCCAGCGCGAAGTTGAACTCGTCGAGCTCGGGCCAGCGGAAGTCTCGGTAGGCGGTGGTGTAGTCCTCACGATGGGTCAGCAGAAAGTCGCGTGCTGCGAGGAACTTCTCCGTCGCCGCGGTACCGGACGCCATTTCTCGTACACCTCGTCGGGCTCGTGCCGGGGCCGCTCCCCGTCGCTCATGAGCGACCCTAACCACTCCGACCGCTCCCGGCACCGTTCGTCCCGCCGGGGCGGCCGGTGGGCGTCGATCACCGGAACGGGGCGGCGTTGCCTCGCGGGCACGGAGCGGACCCGGCTCTACGGTGCCCCGCGTGACCGCACCGGACCTCCCGCAGGTGACCCACGCCGGGGCCGCACGCGGCCGCGCGGCCGGCAACCGGGCGGGACGGCTCGGGCCCCGGGTGGTGCTGCGTGGTGCGTTCGTCGGGCTGGCGATGCTGGTGCTCGTCGTCCTGCTCGTCGGCTGCGGGAACGCCGCGCTGCCCGAAGCGCCGCCGACGTCCGGCCCGCCGGTCTCCGCCCCGCCGAGCACGGACCCGACGACCGCATCGCCCCCGCCCGTCCCGTCCGGTGCGCCCACCCCGGCCGGGGAGCCCGCGCGTCCCGCCCCCGCACCGACCGGCGGGGGCGACGGGACGCACGGGGCGCCGCCCCCTCCGCAGGCGGTGCCAGAACCCCGGGCGGAGCAGGACGTGCCGCTGTGGCCCGCGGGCGACACCGCGACCGCACAGCGGATGCAACAGCAGGCCGATCGCGGCGGTGACCCCTGGCTGCTCGACCCGCGAGAGGTCACGATCTCCTACGTCGGCGCCGAACTCGGCTACCGCGACCCCACGCTCACCGAGCTGGCCCCCGGTGTCCACGACGTCACCGACGGCCGGTCGCCGGCGAGGGCGACCGTCACGCTGGAACAGACCGTGCGCGAGGGCCCCGGCGGGATCTGGTTGGTCACCGCCGTCACCCGGCACTGAGCGCCGCGCCGGGCACCGGGCCCGCCGGCGTCGACCCGAGGGGACTACCCGGTGTCACCGGATCCGGCGACCTCGACGGCCGTCTCCCCGAGCCCGCCCGATCGTTGGACCCGCTGTGCCACTTCCGTATCGTGACGTGAACGACAGATGGCGCGAACGGGTGAATCCGCGTCGGATGTGCAGCGCCGGGGACCTTTCCGGCGATGTTCCCGGTGAGGCCGCGGCACACCACGGCGGTCCGGGGCACGGTTTCGGAGGGCGAGCGAGATGACCAGCGACTCGATCCAGCAGGACGTCTTCACCGTGCTGCACGGCCAGGCGTCCCCGATCGTGAGCCGCTGGGCGTTCCGCGCGGCCGACCCGTTCGCGATCTCGTTCTCCGTGCGCCGCTCCGCGGACCGCTGGATCGACTGGCTGGTCGCCCGCGACCTGGTCATCGAGGGGCTGACCACGCCGACCGGCATCGGTGACATCCGGATGGCGCCGCGGCGGGTCGACGGCTACGACGTCGTCGAGATCGAGATCCGCTCCGACGGCGGGTCCGCGGTCCTCGAGGTCGACCGTGACCTGCTCGCCCAGTTCGTGGAGGCGACGCTGGAGATCGTCGACCTCGGCGAGGAGAACGACCACCTCGATCTCGACGGCGCCATCGCCCGGCTCACCGGCAGCGCTGCCTGACCGGTAACGCGCTCAGCTGCGGTCCGGCCACTCCGGGTGGTTGTCGGCGTCCACTCGGCGTGCGCCGCGGCCTCGTCGGCCCGGTCGGCGTCCTCCGCCAGCTGGGCGCTGACCTCCGGGTCGCCGGCCGGCGACTCGTCGACCACCGGGACGAGCCGCTGGTCCGCCTCGTGCACGGCGGCCTCCTCCGCCCCGGCCGCCCCGCCGTCGATGCCGACGTCGTGCGCCGCACCGTCCACCGCGGGCCCGCCGTCGGGTGAGTCGGTCACGTTCACCAACCGGCCCGAACGGTCGGTGTCCGCCGTCGACAGCTCGTCCGGCACCTCCTTGGCGAGCCGCTCGTCGTGGGTCTCACCGGCCCTCTCCCCGGCCGGGGTGACGGCGTTGTCGTCGACCCCGTACGGCCGGTCCGGCGGCACGTAACCGGAGTCCAGCGGGTCGGCGTCCGAGGGGCCGGTCAGCGCCTCGTCGGTGTCGAGCTGCAATGCCGACGCCAGGTCCGGCGCCTCCGGCTGGAACTCGTTCTCGTCGCCTGCGGCCATGTGTTCCACGTCCTCCGGGTTTCGGATGTCGGCTCGGATGGTCCCTGCGGCTGTACCCGGGCACCGCGAGTGCCATGCGCACGCCGGGTGGGCGCTACCGTCCACTGACCTGATCAATCGCGATCCGCAGGAGAGGAGCCCGCCCGTGGCCGCCGAGTCCGGTGCCCCGCCGCTGCGTTCCGGTGACGCCACCCGACGGGCGCTGCTCGCGGCGGCCGCGGACCTGTTCGCCGAGCACGGCTACGACCGCACCCCGGTGCGGGCGATCGCCGAGCGCGCCGGGGTCAACCAGGCGCTGCTGTTCCGCTACTTCGGCAGCAAAGAGGCGCTGTTCGCCCGGGTCGCCGCGGAACGCGCGCTGGCGGTGCTGCACGGCGGCCCGCCCGAGGAGCTGCTCGAGCGCACGATCCGCTCGATCTTCGACAGCGGTACCGGTCCCGAGCACGATCTGTTCGGCTCGGTCGTCCGCTCGGCGGGCACCTCGGAGGCGGCGGCAGCGGTGCGGGTCGAGCTGCTGCTGGCCTGGCTGCTCGGGCTGAGCCTGGTGCACCCGGTGCTGCCGGACGGTTCCATCGGCCGCAGCACCACCGAGGACCTGCTGACGCACGTCCGGCGGACCGCGACCGCCCTGCTCGACGGCCCGCTCGACCGGTGAGCCGGCTCAGGGCCTGCCGGTCCGGCGCCTGCGGTGTCGCACCGCCCCGGCCAGACAACCGCCGACCGCGGCGGCGACGAACAGCATCTCCACGGCACCGCCCCACCGCGTCGCCGGCGTGACGTCGGTGCGCAGCGGCACCTGCTCGACGACCGTCGCCGCGGTGTACATCTCGGTGGAGCGGGCGACGCTGCCGTCCGGCCGCACCACCGCGCTGACCCCGCTCAGCGCCGGGACGACGACCGCCCGGCCGTGCTCGACGGCGCGCAGCCGGGCCATCGCGAGCTGCTGGTAGGTCATCTCCCCCGGCCCGTACCAGGCGTTGTCGGTGGGGACCACCAGCAGCTGAGCCCCCCGCCCGGCGGCCTCGCGCAGGACCCAGTCGTAGGCGACCTCGTAGCAGATCCCCACCCCCAGCCGGGTGTCCGCGAGATCGATCCGGCCCGGCCGGCCCCCGGCCAGCAGGTCCGGGACGTCGACGAACGGGGTGACCAGGCTGGCGATCGGCCGCAGCGGGATCCGCTCGGCGAACGGGACGAGCTCCTGCTTGGCGTACCGCTCCCCCGGGCCGGTCCGAGGGTCCCAGGCGACGACGGCGTTCTCGGTGCCGTCCGCGTGGCGGTACATGGCGCCGATCAGCGTGGGGACACCGAGATCGGCGACGGCGCGGTCGATCGCCGGGTCGGTGCCGTCGGTCCCGGTGGCCCCCTCCGGCCAGAGCACCAGGTCCGGTCGCGGGACGGTGCCCGCCCGGATCTCGTCCGCCAGCTCGGCGGTGACGGCCAGGTGGTTGCGGCGCAGCAGGTCCCGCGCGCCGAGCAGGCCGAGACCGAGGTCCGGTGCGTTGCCCTGCACGAGCGCGACGGTGCGCGTCCCGGCCTGCGCGTCGGCCGGCGGCGCGGGCACCCCGACGAGCGCGACCACCAGCAGCAGGACCGGTACCGCGCGCAGCAGGGTCGGGCGGGTGACCAGCGCCGCCGCCGTGAATCCGGTCGCGACCACCGCGAAGGTCACCAGCGGGGCACCGCCGAACGCGGCCAGCGGCAGGTACGGGCCCTCAGCCTGGCTGAACGCGACCCTGCCCCAGGGGAACCCGTTGAGCGGGATCCGGCCGCGCAGCGCCTCCTGCAGCACGAATGCCGCGGCCGCCCACAGCGGGGCGCCCGGCAGCCGGGACAGCAGCGGGACGACCGCGCCGAACGCAGCGGTGAACACCGCCATCAGCGCGGAGAGCCCGACCCACGGCGCCGGCCCGAACTCCTGGCCCAGGAAGTTCTCGATCCACACCAGATGCGGCAGGAAGAACGCCAGCCCGAAGACGAACCCGATCAGTGCGGCCCGGCGCACGGTCGTCCGCTGCAGCGCCCACCAGAGCAGGGCGAAGGCGATCGGTGCGGTCCACCACACCAGCCGGGGCGGGAACGCGAGGTGCAGCAGCACCCCCGCCGGGAGCGCCGCGGCGTGGCGCAGCGGGACGCTCCGCAGCGCGCGGAGGCGCTCCCTCGGTGTGCTGCGGCCCCCCGGGCCGTCCGCACGGCCGGTCACGACACCGCTCATCGCTCATCCGCTCCTCGCGATCGACGCCCCCATGATCCGGGACGCCGGGCCCGGACGACCGCACCGGGGGCCCGCATCACACACCGGCGAGCCGGCCCGTTGTCCCGCAGGCTAGACCGCGGGCCGGCCGGTGTGCCCCGCCCGTTCCGCCATCCGGTCCCGGTGCAGGAGCGCCGGCAGTACGGCCCCGGCGACGAGCACCGCCGTCGCGTACGCCACGACCAGTGTCCACGGCCGATCACCGTGATCACCGGCGAGCGGCGGGAGCAGTACCGCGAACACCCCGCAGACGGCGGCGATCCCGGTGCGGGCCCGCGTCGTCAGCGGGGACGCCGCCAGCGGGAGCACCGCCCACAGCAGGTACCAGGGGTGCAGCACCGGACCGAACAACACGATCAGCCCGAGCACGGCACCGCACGCCGGGACGGCGTCGATCCGGCCGCGCAGCTGGCGGTACAGAACGAAGGCGATCCCGGCGACGGTGAACACCGCTCCGGCGATCCGGCCCGCGGCGATGAGCGGGCCGGTGACGTCGGCACCGGCGAGTGCACCTGCGGCGAAGCCGGACCAGTTCGTCGGCGCCATCCAGCTCCACAGCGTGCCCGGGGTGCCGACCGAGCGTGTCCAGCCTAACCCGGCTCCGGTGAGCACCGACACCGCCGAGGCGACGGCGGCGAACGCGACCGCCATCCCGATCCCGGCCACCACGAACTGCCGCGCCGCACCGCCCCGGCGCCGTATCGATGTGGCACCCCGGCGCCGTGCCAGCGCCGTGCCGATCACCGCGAGCGCCGCCAGCACGGGCAGTTTCACCAGTGCCCCCAGCGAGACGAGCAGCACCCCGGCGCCGAGCCGCGCCCGTCCGATGCGCTCCCGCGACGCGTCGAGTGCCTCCAGCGCGAGCGCGGTGCCGGCGAACCCGAGCCCGAGCATCAGCGCGTCGTTGTGCACCCCGCCGACGAGGTGCAGCAGGACCAGCGGGTTGCCGGGGCCGAGCCACATCGCCACCGCGGGCGACGCGCCGGAGAGCGCGCAGAGCCGGGGCACCGCCGCCACCAGCAGCACCAGCCCGGCGACCGCGGCGAGTCGGTGCAGCGCGACACCGGCGACCGGGCCCCCGCCCGCGAGGGCGGCGACGATCCGTGCGGACGCGGTGAACAGCGGTCCGTACGGCGACGGCGCGTCCACCCAGTGCCCGTCCACCAACGCCCCGGGCCCCGAGGCGGTGCCGAGCGCCGCGCGCGGCCCGACGAGATGCGGATCGAGTCCGCGGTGCGCGATCTCGCCCTGGGCGAGGTAGCTGTAGACGTCGCGGCTGAACAGCGGTGGCGCGAACAGCAGCGGCGTCGCCCAGAGTGCGAGCGTCCGGACCGACCAGGCCACCGGCGGCGCCGCGCCGCGCAGCACCCGGCGCCCGACCATCGCCCACGCCAGCACCAGCAGACCGGTGCCGGTGACGCCCGCGGCCAGTACCGGGGCCGGTGCCGGGGCCGGTGCCGGGGGCGCGGTGGCGAGCACCGCCCACGCGCCGCCGGTCAGCAGCACAGCGCCGGCGAACCCGGTCCATCGCAGCGGGCCGGCTCGTGTCGTGTCGCTGCCCATGGACCTGCCGACCGCCGCGCTCAGCGGTCCTCGGCCCCCCGGCGCAGCAGGTAGGTGTCCATGATCCAGCCCTTCCGTTCGCGGGCCGCGGCGCGCACCTGCAGGATCTCGTCGCAGACCTCGTCCAGCGGACCGGCGACCAGCAGCTGGTCGGGGGTGCCGAGATAGGCGCCCCAGTAGACGTGGAGCTCGGCGCGCTGCCGCGGGGGGAGCGTCGCGAACGCGGTGCGGCCGTCGAGCATCACCACGACGTCGTCGACGTCGTCGGGCATCCCCTCGGCGATCCGACGGCCGGTGGTGATCAGGACCGGCCGTCCGACCCGGTTCAGGATCAGCCGGTGCGCTGCGGCCAGCGCGGCGACGCTGGAGATCCCGGCGATCGACTCCACCCGCCAGTCACCGCCGGGCGCGTCGGCCAGCACCCGGTCGAGCAACCGCAGCGTGCCGTCGTAGAGCGAGGGATCGCCCCAGACCAGGAACGCGCCGGTCTGCCCCTCGGCGAGCTCGGTCTCGAGCATCGTGCGGTACAGCTCGGCCCGCCGGTCCTGCCAGTCGACGACGACGTCGCGGTAGCGCGCGTCGTCGTGCACCACGTCCGCACCACGATTGCGGTCCACCTCCGGGGCGACGACGATCCGGTGTTCACCGTCCGGGCGGTGCCGGCGGAGGATCTCGGTGCGCAACGCGAGCAGGTCGTCCTTGGCTTCACCCTTGTCGATGACGAACACGACGTCGGTCCGCCGCAGGGCGTCGACCGCCTGGAGCGTGAGGTGCTCCGGGTCGCCCGCCCCGATCCCGATCACCAGCACCGTGCGCACGCGGTGACGGTAATCGACGGCCCCGCTGCGCCCGGCTCCTGTCCCCCGATACGCGCAGCGTCCCGGCCGTCACGGGTCGTCGTCACTCGGTAGTGTCGACCCCTCGCCGAGGTGACGTCCCCAGATCCGTCCCGGGAGGCAGAGGCACGATGAAGATCGGACACCTGGTCGAGTCGCTCGATCCGTGCGGTGTGTCGGCCGCGGTCGCCGACCTCGCGGCCGCCGGTCCGGCGGCCGGGTACGGCCTCGTCGTGGTCGCGCTGACGCCGTCCGCCCAGCCCGGGATCGCCGCCCGGCTCGACCGGACGGCCACCCCGGTCGTGGAACTGAATCTCGCTCCGTGGGATCCGCGGGCGGTGCCCCAGGTGCTGCGGGCCCTCCGCGAGCACGGGGTCGACGTGGTGCACACCCACGGGCTCCGGCCCGACGTCGTCGGTTCGGCCGCCGCGGCCCGGCTGCGGATCCCGGCCGTCTCGACGCTGCACCACATCCGCACCCAGCCCGCGGACCGCGGCGACCACCTGCGCCGGACGGCGAAGACACTGGCCCGCAAGCGCTTCGTCACCCGGACCATCGCGACGTCGATGCTGCAGCGGGACTGGTACCGGGCCGCCGCCGGATCGACGGCCGGGCTGTCGGTGATCCCGGACGGTGCCGCCGACCCCGGGACCGGGACCCCCGAGGCGGCCGCACGGTTCCGGCGCGGGCTGGGCGTCGCCGAGAACGAGGTCGTCGCGGCCTCGGTGGCCCCGATGCGGCGCGGGCAGGGACAGGACATGTTGCTCGACGCCGTCGCCGAACTCCCACCGGACGAGCCGGTGACGGTCGTGCTGGGCGGTGACGGTCCGCTCCGGCCGTGGCTGGAGTCGCGGGTGGCAGGTGACGAGCTGCTGTCCGGGCGGGTCGTGTTCCGCAAGGACATCGACCCGGTGGAGCTGCTGCAGGCCGCGGACGTGCAGCTGCACACCACCCGGCACGACACGATGCCGCGCCGGCTGGTCCTCGGGCACGGCACCGGGACGCCTGCGGTGGCCACCCGGGTCGGTGGGATCCCGGAGATCGTGACCCCCGAGACCGGCGCGTTGACGCCGGTCTCGGCGTCCCGGATCGCCGAGGAGCTGGTCCGGACGGTCCGTGACCCGCAGCTGCGGGCGCGCCGCGGCACCGCCGCGCGCGCACGTTTCCTGGAGCGGTTCGAGGACTCGGTGTGGGCCGAGGCGCTCGGCGCGGTCTACCGCAGCGCGCTCGGACTCGCCGGCGCCCCGGCCCCGGCCGAGCTGGACGCACCGGAACCGGTGCTGCCGCGACACGGGTCCGGCTAGCGCCGCACCACCGGATTCGTGAGGGCCCCGATCCCCTCGATCTCGACGGTCACCCGGTCCCCCGGGTTCATCGGCCCGACCCCGGCCGGGCTTCCGGTGAGCACGACGTCACCGGGTGCCAGCGTGATCCACCGGGTGACCCAGGCCAGGACGTGCGGCACGTCGAAGATCATCGCTCCGGTGTCGGACCGTTGCACGGTCTCCTCGCCGAGCCGGGTGGTCAGGGTCAGCGGCCCGGGCCCCGGATCGGTCTCGATCCACGGGCCGAGCGGGCAGAACGTGTCGGCGCTCTTCGCCCGGGTCCACTGCCCGTCGGCCCGCCAGTCGTCGGCGGTGACGTCGTTCGCGCAGGTCAGACCCAGGACGTACCGCATGGCATCGGACTCGTCCACGTCCCGGGCGAGAGTGCCGATCACCACCGCCAGCTCGCCCTCGTACTCCAGCCGGCTCACCTCCCGGGGGTGGCGCACCGGTTCCCCCGGTCCGACGACGGCGTTCGGGGCCTTCAGGAACAGCGCCGGACGGTCCGGCCAGGGCCGCCGCTTCTCCTCGAGCTGGCACGGATAGTTGCTGCCGACACAGACGATGGTGCGGGGTTCGCAGGGCGCGGTCAGCCGCAGCTCGTCGAGCCGCCCGGCGACCGCCCCCGGGCCGGTCGGGCCGAGCTCCCGCACGATCTCCCCCCTCGGGCCGAGTTCGATGCAACCGGTACGCACGGGTCCGCCGTCACCGTCGAACCGGACGATGCGCACCGGTCAGCCCCGCCCGCCGAGCGCCTCGCGCACCAGTTCGAGGGGATGCCACGCGGTCCGGCCGGCGCCGTGGAAGATCTGCTGACGGCAGGAGACGCCGGTGGCGGCGACCAGCGTGTCCGCGGGCTCCGCCTCGATCGCCGGGAACAGCCGGTCCCGGCCCACGTCCATCGAGGTCGTGTAGTGCTCGGCCTCGAAGCCGAACGAGCCGGCCATCCCGCAGCAGCCCGCATCGATCTCGGTGACGTCCAGGCCGGGGATCCGGCGCAGCAGCGCCAGCGTGGCGGCGGTACCGACCTCGGCCTTCTGGTGGCAGTGACCGTGGTAGACGACCCGCCGCCCGCTGAGCCCGGACCGCTCCGGCAGCACCAGCGATCCACCGTCGATCGCCTCGACCAGCAGCTCCTCGACCTGCCGGACCCGGACACCGACCTGTGCCGCGTCGGCGGCGTGCGCCGTGTCACCGAGCAGCGCGAGCGTCTCGTCGCGCAGCGTGAACACGCACGACGGCTCGCAGCCCACGATCGGCGATCCGTCCGGGGTGTCCCCGGCCAGCGAGGTCACCAGCCCGGACGCCTTGCGGCGGGCGTCGTCGAGCAGGCCCTTGGACAGGCTGGACCGGCCGCAGCAGCCCCCGCTCGCGAGCTGCACGGTCCAACCCGCGGCCTCGAGCAGCTCGATCGCGGCCCGGCCGATGTGCGGCTCGGTGTAGGTGGTGAACGAGTCGGCGAGCCAGGTGACGGTTCCGGCGCTCCCACCGGCCGGGTGCCGCCTGCGCTGCCAACGGACCAGGTCGTCACGCACGAACCGGGGCAGGGGCCGTGCCGCGGTGATCCCGACGGTGCGCTCCATGATCCGGCGCAGGAAGCCGATCCGGCCGGGCAGGTTGGACAGCGGCGCGGTCGCGGCGCCCAGCCGGTTCAGCGTCCGGATCGCCCCGAACACCCGCGACCGCAGCGGGGTGCCGTGCTGCGCGTGCTGCTGGTACAGGGCCTCGGCCTTCAGAGACGCCATGTCGACGCCCATCGGGCACTCGCTCTTGCAGGCCTTGCACATCAGGCAGAGGTCGAGGATCTCGTGCAGCCGCTCGTCGCCCAGCGCGGCGGCCGGGTCCGGCTCGGACAGCGCCTTCACCAGCGCGTTGGCCCGGCCCCGGGTGGAGTGCTCCTCGTTCAGTGTGACCTGGTACGACGGGCACATCACCCCGGCGGTGGTCTTGCGGCAGAGCCCGATGTTCATGCAGCGGTCGGCGGCGTCGCGCATGCCGGTGGCGGAGCCGGATCCGATCACCTCGAACGACAGCGCCGTGGTCAGCGGCGGGGCGGGCGGCAGGGCGTCCCGGTCGCGCAGGTTGTCGGTCATCGGTGGTGCGTCGACGATCTTCCCGGGGTTCAGCACCCCCGCCGGGTCGAACAACGCCTTGACCCGGCGCATCGCCTCGTACAGCTCGTCGCCGAAGATCTCCCGGTTGAACTCCGAGCGGGCCAGGCCGTCGCCGTGCTCAGAGGAGTTGACGCCGCCGTACTCGGCGACCAGATCCTTGATCTTCTCGGCGACCACCCGCATCGTCGCGACCTGCTCCGGGTCGGTGAGGTCGACGAACGGGCGGATGTGCAGGCAGCCGACGGAGCAGTGACCGTAGAATCCGGCCTCCAGTCCGTGCTCGTCGAGGATCGCGGCGAACCGCTCGGTGTAGGCGGCCAGGTGCTCGGGAGCGACCGCGGTGTCCTCGACGAACGCCAGCGGACGCCGGGTGCCCTCACCGGCCGCCATGAGCAGCCCGAGGCTGGACTTGCGGACCTTGAGCAGCGCGGCCTGTTCGGCCGGGGTGACCAGCCGCAGCGTGTGGTAGCCGTGCCCGTTGCGCTGCCACAGCTCGGTGAGCACGTCCAGCTTCGCGACCAGCTCCGGCTCGTCGTCCCCGGAGAACGAGACGAACAGCAGTGCCGCCGGGTCACCGACGAGATGATTCCCCAGGTCCGCGTACTCGATCTTGTTCCGGGACAGGTCGAGAATCGTCCGGTCCATCATCTCGACCTGGTGCGGACCGCAGCTCAACGCGTCCAGGGTGGCCGACACCGCACCGTGCACGGTCGCGAAGTGCCCCACCGCGTACACGGTCCGCTTCGGCTTCGGCACCAGGTCGACCACCGCCCGGGTCGCCACCACCAGCGTTCCCTCGGCGCCGACGACGAACTTCGCCAGGTCGAACGGGTTCGCCCCGCCGTAGCCAGCGAGCCGGTCCAGCCGGTAGCCGCAGGCCCGTCGCCAGAACAGGGGCATCCCGTCGGCGATCGCCTTCTCGTTCGCGTCGACCAGCGCCGGCAGCTCCCGGTAGATCCGGCCCTCCAGGGTGTCGGCCTGCGCACGCCGCAACCGCTCGGCCTCGTCGACCGGTTCGAGACGGGCGGTGGAACCGTCGGCGAGCACCACGTCGAGCGCGCGGATGTGGTCGATCGTCATCCCGAAGGTGAGCGAACCGCTGCCGGCGGAGTTGTTGCCGAGCATCCCGCCGATGGTGGCCCGGTTGCTGGTGGAGGTGTCCGGGCCGAACATCAGCCCGTGCGCTCCGGCGGCCAGGTTGAGCTGGTCCTGCACCACCCCGACCTCGACGACGGCGGTGCGGGCGGCCGGGTCGATCTCGACGATCCGGTTTAGGTGCCGGGAGGTGTCCAGCACGATGCCGGGGCCGACGGTCTGCCCGGCCAGGCTGGTCCCCGCGCCGCGCGGGACGACCGGCACGCCGAACTCGCCCGCGATCCGGACGGTCTCCGCGACGTCGTCGTGGGTACGCGGGAACACCACGCCCAGCGGCGTGATCGCGTACATGCTGGCGTCCCGGGAGAACAGATGACGGCTGTAGTCGTCGAACGCGACCTCCCCGGCCAGCCGGGAGCCCAGCGTCTGCTCCAGGTCGGGGGCGGCGGCGTGCGGGGTGGTGGTCGTGCCGGCGGTCAGCTCGGTGGTCATGCGGGGGCGTCCTCTCGCGGCGGTGCTTCTCCGACGTGGCGACCGGGTTCAGGCCTGCAGGAGCTCCAGCGCGGCGTCCAACCCTCGTCCGTCCACCTGGACCCCGGCCATGCGCAACCCCATCTGGACCCCGGCCAGGGTCCCGGCGAGTGTCAGGTCGTTGAACGCGCCCAGGTGCCCGATCCGGAAGACCCGCCCGGCCAGTCTGCCCAGCCCGGCGCCGAGCGACATGTCGAAGCGGTCCAGGATCACCGCGCGCACCTTGTCCGCGTCGACACCGTCGGGCACCAGCACCGCGGTCAGTGCGCCGGAGTACTCGCGCTCGTCGAGGGCGAGCACCTCCAGCCCCCAGCCACGGACCGCCGCCCGGGTGGCCTCGGCGTGCCGGGCGTGCCGGGCGAAGACGTTCTCCAGTCCCTCGGCGTGGAGCAGCCGCAGCGCCTCGCGCAGCCCGTAGAGCAGATTCGTGTTCGGGGTGTAGGGGAAGTAGCCGCGCTCGTTCGCCGCGAGCATGGGCCCCCAGTCCCAGAAGGTGCGGGGCAACCGGGCGGTGCGGGACGCGTCGAGCGCCTTGTCGCTGATCGCGTTGAAGCTCATCCCGGGCGGGAGCATGAGGCCCTTCTGCGACCCCGCGACGGTGACGTCGACGCCCCACTCGTCGTGCTGGTAGTCGATCGAGCCGAGCGACGAGATCGTGTCCACCAGGAGCAGCGCCGGGTGCCCGGTGGCGTCGATCGCCGCCCGGATCTCCGGGATCCGGCTGGTCACACCGGTGGAGGTCTCGTTGTGCACCACACAGACCGCCCGGATCCGGTGCGTGGAGTCGACGGCGAGCCGCTGCGCGAGCACCGCCGGATCGGCGCCGTGGCGCCAGTCACCGGGAACGACGTCGACCTCCAGTCCCAGGTTCCGGGCCATCTCCTGCCAGAGCGTGGCGAAGTGCCCGGTCTCGAAGGTGAGCACGGCGTCACCGGGGCTGAGCGTGTTGACCAGCGCCGCCTCCCAGGCACCGGTGCCGGTGGCCGGGTAAATGACGACCGGCCCGGTGGTGCCGAAGACCGGCCGGATGTCGCGCAACAGCTGAGCTCCGAGCTCTCCGAACTCGGGGCCGCGATGATCGATCGTGGGCGCCGACATCGCGCGGAGCACCGAGTCCGGCACGTTCGTCGGCCCCGGGATCTGCAGGAAGTGCCGGCCGGCTGCGTACGTCATGGGTTCCCCTCCGCTCGGCGCCCGCGGTTCCGTATCACGGAAACCGGGTCTCGCGGACAGACGGTATACCGTCTACAGTCTCCCGTCGAGACAGTGCTCGTCTCGGAACATCCCTGAACCCTGACTGCGTCAACGCCGACCACAGAGGATCACGATGTCCATCGAACTCATCACCGTCGTCGCCCTGGGCCTGGTGTTCCTGATAGCGACGGTCCTGCCGGTGCACATGGGGGCGCTGGCCTTCGTGGCGGCCTTCGTGGTCGGAACCGCGTTCGTCGGCGAGGACACCGACGACATCGTCGGAGGTTTTCCCGGGGACCTGTTCGTCATCCTGGTCGGGGTGACGTTCCTGTTCGCGATCGCGAAGGGGAACGGCACCGTGGACCGGCTCGTCCAGCTGGCGGTGCGCGCCGTGGGCGGCCGGATCGCGCTCATCCCGTGGGTGATGTTCGGCGTGACCGCCGTGCTCACCGCGGCGGGCGCGGTGGTCCCCGCGGCCGTCGCGATCATCGCCCCGATCGGGATGGGTTTCGCCCTGCGCTACCGGATCAACCCGATGCTGATGGGCCTGCTGATCATCAACGGGGCCAGCGCCGGTGGGTTCTCCCCGATCAGCATCTTCGGCAGCATCGTCAACGGCGTGGTCGGCCGCAACGGGCTGCCCAGCAACCCCGGTCTGCTGTTCGTGTCGTCGTTCATGTTCAACCTGGTGCTCAGCGTCGTGGTGTTCTTCCTCTTCGGTGGACGCGAGCTGCTGCGCCGCTCGGCGGAGAACACCGCCCTCGGCGGGGGTGGCCGGATCGCTGTCGCAGCGGAGCCCGCGACGTCGGTGGCACTGGGCGGTGGCGCCGTGGGGCACTCGCGGGCCGCGACCGCGACCGGTGGCAACCGTGGTGGCGGTGGCCGTGGCGGTGACACCGACGCGGGGGCCACCGACGGCGAGCCGGAGCACCTCCCGCTGGAGCGCGACCACATCCTGACCGTCCTCGGCCTGCTCTTCCTGGCCGTCGGGGCACTCGCCTTCGGTCTCGACGTGGGCTTCACCGCGCTGACGGTCGCGGTGGTGCTGTCGCTGATCTCGCCGACCTCGGCGAAGGCGGCGGTGGGTCAGGTCGCGTGGCCGACGGTGCTGTTGATCTGCGGGATCGTGACGTTCGTGGCCCTGATGGAACGGGTCGGCACGATCGACTGGCTCGGCAACATGGTGTCGCAGATCGGCGCGCCGCTGTTCGCCGCGATCCTGATCTGCCTGATCGGTGCCGTGGTCTCGGCCTTCGCCTCGACCACCGGCATCCTGGGCGCGCTCATCCCGCTCGCCGTGCCGTTCCTGCTGGGCGGTGAGATCGGTCCGATCGGACTGATCATCGCGCTGTCGATCTCCTCGTCGGTGGTGGACTCGTCGCCGTTCTCCACCAGCGGCGCGCTGGTGGTGGCGAACTCGCCGACGGAACAGACCGACCGGGTGTTCCGCGGCCTGATGATCTGGGGCTTCAGCATGTGCGTCGTGGCACCGCTGCTCAGCTGGCTGATCTTCGTCGTACCCGGCTGGGGCTGATCCGGCACACCCGGCGGCCGGCCCCGCCGGGTCGGCGACCCCGACGACCTGCGACGACCTGCGAGGAGCACGATGTCCGCACCGCCCGCGCCGGGCGGGCGTCCGCGCCCGCCGCACCGACGCCCGGGCCGCTCAGCCGCCGCGGCGCGCGGCGAGCCAGCTCTCCGACTCCGGGCTGCCCCCGTCGAGCTGGTCGACCACGCCGAGCAGGAACGATCCGTGGCCGTGCGCGGTCAAGGCACGCTGGACCGCATCCGGATCGCCGGCCTCGATGACCTCCAACAGCTCGCGGTGCCGCTCGACGTTGTCCAGCAGGCTCTCCCGGTCGCGCCGGGCGGTCCGGTTCAGCGCCATGCAGAGCTGCAGCTGCGAGGACAACGCGCGGTAGGCCTCGGTCAACCGGGAGTGCCCCGCGAGATCGACGACGGCGAGATGGAAGTCGAACTTGTGCTGCAGGAAGCGGCCCTCGTCGGCGGCGCGGGCGGTCTCCGAGAACGACCGCAGCGCGTCGTGGCAGCGGGCCAGCCGGGCGGGCGAGCGCACCGGGATCCCGAACCGGACGGCGATCGACTCCAGTTCCTCGCGCAGCGTCACGATCTCGTAGACGTCGTGCCTGCTCAGGGCGCGGACCGTGGCGCCGCGACGGGGATGGGAGACGACGAGGCCCTCGTGGCCCAGCCGCTGCAATGCCTCGCGCAGCGGCGGACGGGACACGCCGAGGCGTTCGGTGAGCCGCGCCTCGACCAGCCGCTCCCCCAGTGCGAGCTCGCCGGAGAAGATCATCGCCCGGATCGCGTCGGTGGCCAGATCGGCCATGCTCGGCGGGGCGACGATTCGCCCCGGCACTCCGGACTGCACCGCGGTCACGGTCACCACCTCGATTCCGACCCCACTCTGTATACCGTATAGCAGACCGTCACGGCGGCCCGCAGGAACCAGGAGCCCCCGCATGACGACCGATCCTCCCCCGACCGGGGTACTCGTGCTCGAGGTCGGCGCCTTCATGGCCGCCCCCTTCACGACCATGCAACTGGCGGACCTCGGCGCCCGGGTCGTCAAGATCGAGCCGCCCGGTGGCGACCCGACCCGCTCCGCGGGCCCGTTCCTGAACGGTGAGAGCTCCCCGTTCCTGCGGTTGAACCGGAACAAGGAGTCGGTCGTGCTGGATCTGAAGCAGCA
Organism: Pseudonocardia sp. NPDC049635; assembly: GCF_040659795.1. Taxonomy (NCBI): domain Bacteria; kingdom Bacillati; phylum Actinomycetota; class Actinomycetes; order Pseudonocardiales; family Pseudonocardiaceae; genus Pseudonocardia; species Pseudonocardia sp. NPDC049635. The sequence continues at coordinate 84,276 of NZ_JBFAON010000012.1, read as the reverse complement.
GCGTGACCGGGCGGCGTTCCTCGCGCTGGCCGACCGGGCCGACGTCGTCGTGGGGAACCTGCGGCCCGGCGCGATGGACCGGCTCGGGCTGGACGCCGGGACGCTGCGCGGACGGCGTCCGGAGCTGGTCTACGCCTCGGCGTCGGGCTGGGGCCAGGACGGTCCGGCCGCGGGGCGCGCGGGGCTCGACATCCTGGCCCAGGCCGCGAGCGGGCTGATGAGCGTCACCGGCGGACCCGGCGGGGGCCCGGTCAAGGTCGGTGTCCCGGTCTGCGACCTGGTGACCGGGTTGTACGTGGCGCTCGCGGTGACCGCGGCGCTGCGCGAGCGGGACCGGTCCGGCAGCGGTCAGTACATCGACGTGTCGCTGCTGGAGTCCGGGGTCTCACTCGCCGTCTGGGAGGCCGGGATGTACTTCGGCGACGGCGAGGTACCCGTCCGGCACGGTTCGGCGCACCAGCGCTACGCGCCCTACCAGGCCGTCCGCACCGCCGACGGGTACGTGACCGTCGGCGCGAACACCGAGCGGTTGTGGGTGTCGCTGTGCGACGCGCTCGGGCTGGCCGCGCTGCGCGAGGCCCCGCGGTTCGCCGACAGCGCCTCCCGGATGGCCGCGCGCGACGAACTGGTGGAGTTGATCGAGCAGGTCACGACCGGGCTCTCGACGGACGCCGTGTGCACCGCCCCGGACGGGGTCGGCGTCCCGTGTGCGCCGATCGCCGGTTACGACGAGGTGTTCGACGATCCGGTGCTGCGCGAACGCGGGTTCTTCTGGGACGCCCCGCACCCCGGGCTCGGGCCGGTCCGCCAGCTCGGCTCGCCGATGCGCTTCTCCCGCACCCCGGCCCGCCGCGGTGACGCGGGGCCCCCGCTCGGCTCGGCGACCTCGGCGGTGCTCGGGGAACCGATGGCGCGCCCGGTCGGACCGACCGAGCACCCGGGCATCTGAACGCCCGGGGTGGGCCGGCGCGATGTGGCTCAGCGCCCATCGGGTGCGGTCAGCGGCGGACAGCTGCCGCCCTCGGCCAGCACCTGCCGCCGGGTCCGCAGGTAGAGGATCGGGCCACCGGCCAGACCACGCAGCTTCCGCACCGCCGCACCGTCGGGCAGTGCGACGGTCTCGTGACGGCGCTGCCCCGCGTCCGGGGGCGTCCCCGCCGCGCCGGACGCACCCGCCGGGGTGGCCGCCCCGGCACCCGGACCGGCATCCGAGCCCCCACCGGCGCGGGCCGCGGCCGCTGCGCGAGCGGTGGCGCCGGGATCCGGGCCGTCCGCTGCAGCACCGGCCGACTCGCGACGGACGATCTCGCGCAGCCGGGCTATCGCGGCCGGGAACCGGCGCAGCGCGAGCCGGCGGGCCGGCCCGTCCAGCGCGACCTTCCCCAGGAACGCGCCGAGCCCGAGCGCGTAGCCCCCGAGCTGATCACGCAGCTCGCCGTCGGACGGGCGGTGGTGGTGCCACACGTAGGCGGCGGGCAAGTAGGCGAGCGTGCCGCCGTCCAGCACGATCCGGACCAGCAGCTCGATGTCCTCGCCACCGCGGGTGGGCCGGCCGGGGCCGAGTGCCTCGTCGAAGCCACCCAGCTCGCGGACCCGCCGGGCCCGCACGGCGAGGTTGGCGCCGATCCCGAACAGGCCCGGGGAGAAGGGGAACACCGCCGAGTCCGCCGGCGGGTCCTCGAGCCGGAACCGGCGCGGGGAGAACCCCTTGTTCCAGGCCAGCGCGACGTCCGCGGCCCGCTCCTGCGGGGTGTCCAGCCGGGCGGCCAGCACCGGTCCGCTGAGCCCGGTGAGCCCGGGATCGGTGGCGAAGGCACCCGCGATCCGGGAGGCCCAGTGCCGGTCGGGCTCGGTGTCGTCGTCGGTGAAGGCGACGACCTCGGTCCGCGCCTCGGCCAGTCCCCGGTTGCGGCCGACAGACACGCCACGGCGGCGTTCGTGGACGTAGCGCACCCGCTCGTCGCCGAGCGCGGTGACCACGTCCCGGGTGCGGCCGTCCGGCGGGTCGTTGTCGACGACCAGCACGGTCACCCGCGCGTGGTCGCCGGCCAGGATCGCGGCGAGACAGCGGCGCACGCTGTCCGGGCGACCACGGGTGGCGACGACGACGGTGATCGGATCGTCGGAGGTGGGGGGCGGCTCGGGCGGGGTGGCGGCGACGACCGCGGCGGTGGCCCGGTCGATGTCCTCGGCACCGGCCCGGCCCCCGGTGAGCGGGACGTCGACCTGGCCGACGGGCAGGCCGGCGTCGGTGACCAGCAGCCGGGCGGCGGTGAAGCGCGGGGGAACGTTCAGGCCCGCCCCGGGCGGCCCGTCCGGGGCACGCCGGTGGGCGGTCTCCCCGACCCAGATCGGGCCGGGTGGTCGGTCCGGCACTGCGGGGACCTCCGGTGTGAGTGTCGACATGCGGTGGTGGTGGGTTCGTACCGGATGCCCGGTCCCGTTCACCTCACCGGCACCGCCGGACGCGGGCGGTGCCGGCACGGCGTCCCGCGCGAGGTTCAGTCGTGGCCGCTCCGGTGTCCGTTTCGCCCGGCGCAGGACCCCGGCCGCCGACCCGATCGTGGCAGAGCACCCGGCCCGGTGCCGTCGCACGCTCACCGGCGGCCCGGGCGGCCGTGTGAGCGGTAGCCCTGCGCCGTCCGGCCCACCGGTCGATCCGGCACCCGCACCGTCACCCACTCGCACCGACCGTTCGTCGCAGAAACCACCTCCGAGACCTCGAACGGCGCAGTGCGCCCACCGTTCGGCGGCAGTTCTGCGCGTGAATCGCGCAGGAACCGCCGCTCGTCGCACATCCGGCGGGGCTGACAGGCATGTGAGTCACGGAGCGGTTACGGTCCTTCGTGCTGGTCGACGCAACGTCGGCTGGTGCGCCTGGTCGGCCGTCCGAACCCCGCCTGCCGACACTCCCCCTGGCGCCCATCCAGCACGCGGCGGGGGCGGGCAGGTCCGGCTCGACGCCGGTTCCGGCAGTGTCCGCAGCGGCGGCGAGGAACCACGAATGACCACTGCACTGAATCCGGTCGAGACCCCCGCGACCGAGCTCCCCGACATCGGTACCCCACGTCGTCGTCGCGACCGTGACGCCGGCGCCGGCATCTCCGCGGCCGAGCTGCTGTCCCGCTACGCGGAGGCCGGGTTCGACACCCCCACCTCCGGTGGCCGCCGGGCCGCCCGGGCCGCCCGGACCGGCGCCTTCGGCCCGGCCATCGAGCAGATCGACACCCCGGCGACCGGGTTCCCCGTGGCTCCCCTCCCCGGCGCCGACGACTCGATCGTCTCCCGGGACCTCCCGGCGGGCGTCACGTCGCGGTCCGCGATCGGCCTGGTGAGCGGCACCTCCGACACCGGTCCGTTCGGTCGCAACCCGCGTGCGGTGGCCGCCACGATGTCCGCGACGCTCGTCGGGGCCACGGCGGTGATGGGGGTCGTGACAGCGATCAGCGCCCCCGACGACCAGGCCGCGGAGGAGCACTCCGCCGGGGTGGGTCTCGCGGGGGTCAACAACGAGGCGACGATGACGCTGTCGCTGCCCGCCGCGGGCTCCGAGCAGGGCGGCGCCGGGACCAGCGAGGCGGCGACCACCCTCGGGAACGGGCTGGAGCAGGCCACCGCAGCGGTGCCGCAGGCGTTCGAGCAGGCCGACGCGGCGCGGATCGCCGCGGTCGCCCAGCAGGAGGCGGAGGAGCGCGCCGAGCGGGAGCGGGCCCGCGCCGGGGAGCGGGCGGCGAACAACGCGGGCCGGGGCGCCGGATCGGGCGCCGGTGACGTCGTCGGCGACCTGAGCGGGTCCGCCACCGGCCTCCAGGCGCTCGCCACCGCGAAGACCGCCCTCGGCGCCCCCTACAAGTGGGGTGCCACCGGCCCGAACGCCTTCGACTGCTCGGGTCTGATGGTGTGGGCCTTCGAGCAGGCCGGCATCGACCTGCCGCGGACGTCCAGCGCCCAGTCGCAGATGGGCGGCCAGTCGGTCTCCAAGAGCCAGCTGAAGCCCGGTGACATGGTGTTCTTCTACTCGCCGGTCAGCCACGTCGGCATCTACGCCGGCAACGGCAAGATCCTGCACGCGTCGACCAGCGGTGAGCCGGTCAAGTACTCCGACATCGACGCGATGCCGTTCCACAACGCGATCCGGGTCTGACCGGGCACGACGCGACGTGGTGGGGCCGGCCCCTGGGGAGGGGCCGGCCCGACCGGCGTCTCCGGTCCTCCGTGGGCCCGGGCAGGAACCGCGGTTCCGGCCCGGCCGCGGTTCCGGAAGCTCGCCGCGATCGTGACCGTTCAGCCCTCCGCGGCGGCCAGTGCGCGGTCGTGGGCGGCGCGCAGCCTGCGGTAGACCGGGCTGGCCCCCAGCAGCTCCTCGTGACTGCCGACGCCGTCCACCCGCCCCTGGTCGAGGACGACGATCTGATCGACGTCACGGACGGTGTCGAGCCGGTGGGCGATCACGATCACCGTGCGGCCCGCGGCCAGCGAGCCGATCGCCTGCTGGATCCGGGCCTCGGTGTCCGGGTCGACCGATGCCACCGCCTCGTCGAGGACCAGGACCGGCGAGTCCTTGAGCAGCGCGCGGGCGATCGAGAGCCGCTGACGCTGACCGCCGGACAGGCTCGTCCCACCCTCCCCCACGACGGTGTCCAGTCCGTCCGGCAGTGCCGCCACGAACTCGGTGCACTGTGCGGCGTCCAGGGCCCGGGCGATCTCCTGGTCCGTGGCGTCGGGGCGGCCGAGGGTGACGTTGAAGCGCACGGACCGGTCGAAGAGGTAGACGTCCTGGTACACCGACGTCACCGTCGCCAGCACCGACATCGAACCCAGCTCGCGGACGTCGACCCCGCCGATCGCCACACTGCCCGAGTCGACGTCCCAGAACCGCGACACCAGGTTCGCCACCGTCGACTTGCCCGAACCGGACGGCCCCACCAACGCGGTGACGGTGCCCGGCTCGGCGGTGAAGGAGACCCCGCGCAGGGTCTGCTCCCCCGCGACGTAGCTGAACTCGACGTCGCGGAACTCCACCGACGCGGTCGCCGGGGTCCTCGGCTCCGCCGGCTCCGGGAGCACCGGTGCCTCCCAGACCTCGGCGATCCGCCGGGCGATCTGCTGCTGGTTGCGGCGGTATCCCGCGAGCGCGTTGAGCTCCTGCAGCGGCTGGTAGAGCACCAGCGACAGCACCAGGAACAACAGCAGCGTGGTCGCCGAGAGCGAGGCCGGGTAGAGGGCCGTGCCGAGCAGGATGAGCAGCACCGACCCGAGCTCGAGCGAGATCGACGCCAGCGCCACCGACGGGGTCGCCCGCACCGACATGGCCACGCTCGCCGCACGGAGCTCCTCGACCGCGACCCCGTAACGGCGCGCGGGGGCGGAGTCGGGGTAGGCCCGCAGCACCGCGGCGCCGCGGACGTTCTCCAGCAGTCGTGAGGTGGTGCGGGTCCGCACCTCGTGCAACGGTCCGAACACGGCCCGGTAGATCCGGTCCGATACGGCCGTCAGCAGCAGGAACAACGGGAGCCCCGCGAGTGCGGCCAGTGCCAGGCGCCAGTCCAGGACGAACAGCAGCACGGCGGCGAGGACCGGCTGGACGAGGCCGCCCAGCAGCTGCTGCGGGGTGTTCTGGAAGTCCAGCATCACGACGTCGTTGTTCACCATCGTGGACATCCGGCCGCTGTCGAACCGGGACAGCAGGCCGAGCGGCATCATCCGCAGGCGGTCCAGGATGGACAGCGACACGTCGGCCTTGGCCTGGTTCGCCACGGCCCAGACGACCTGGTTGGCGCGTTCGATCGCCACGACCCGCAGCACCATGAACAGGACGAGGTAACCGGTCAGCCCCCACACGACCGCGTCGCTCAGGTCCCCGACCACCGCCTGGCGCAGGGTGAGGAAGATGGCGACCACGGGGGCGCCGCGGACCAGTCCCTCCAGGACCAACCGCAACGTCCCCTGGCGGGCGAGCCGGCCCCAGCCCCGGCCGACGAGTGTCCGCCACTGCCGGAAGAAGCCCATCCGCCCCAGCCCCGGGGTGATGATCGAGGCCGCGGCGCGCGACCACTCCTCACCCGGGTCATCGCTCCGGCGGACGGTAGCCGGGAGCGTGTCCGGGACCTGCGGGGGTGCGGCGGCGGATGTCGCCGAGCCCAGGGTCCAGCCGGTGGTCGACCGGTACGCGTCCCACATCGTCCGGTACCGCGGGGATCGTTCGAGCAGCTCGGCGTGGGTACCCTGGTCCAGGATGCGCCCGTGCTCGAGGAGCACGAGCCGGTCGGCGTGCACCACCGATCCCAGCCGGTGGGCGATCACGATCACGGTCCGGTCCCGGGCCAGCTCGCGCACGGCTGCGCCGGCGGCCTCCTCGTTCTCGGCGTCGAGGAAGGCCGTCGCCTCGTCGAGCACCACGACCGGGGAGTCCTTGAGCAGGGCCCGCGCGATCGAGATCCGCTGCCGCTGCCCACCGGACAATCTGCCCCCGCCGGATCCGAGCACCGTGTGCCAGCCCTGTGGGAGCCCGTCGGCGAACTCGTCGACCCGGGCCCGGACGCCCGCGGCCCGGACCTCCTCGTCGGTGGCCCCCGGCCGGCCGATCCGGATGTTCTCCAGCACGGTGTCGTCGAACAGGTAGTCGTCCTGCTGGACGAGGGCCACCTGGCGCATCAGCTCGGCCGGGTCGACCTCACGCACGTCGATCCCGCCGACCCGCACCGCGCCCTCGTCGACGTCCCAGAACCGGGCGACCAGGCGGGCCAGGGTCGACTTCCCGGCACCGGTCTCACCGACCAGCGCGACGAAGGAGCCGGGGGTGATCTCCAGATCGATGCCGGAGACCACCTTCTGCTCGCCGTAACCGAAACCGACCCCGTCGAACTCGACCCGCATGCCCCCGGGCTCCCGGACGGGGGTGCGCGGCTCGGCGGGCACCGGCAACAGTGGCTCGGCAAGGATCTCGGAGATGCTGCCCGTGGCCATCTGCAGCCGGGTCGTCAGGGTGGCCAGGGTCAGGATGAGCCCGAACAGCGGCGCCGCGTAGCCGAGCCCGATCAGCAGGAACAGCACCAGGGTCGGCAGCTCGATCGAACCGTGCACGTACAGCAGGCCCGCGGTGGGCAGCAGCGCGGCGATCGGGAGCGCGGTGACGCCGGTCAACAGTGCGGCGAACCAGCGGACCGGTGAGCGCAGCAGCCCGTCGGCGGCGTCGCGGAACGCCGCGACCGCCTCACGTGCCTGGTGGTAACCGGTGTCCGGGCGCAGGAACCCCCGGATCACCCGCATGCCCTGCAGGTAGGACAGCACCGCGCGGTTCATCGCGCCGAGCGTCTCGTACTGGGCCGCGTTGTTCTTCTGGGCCGCGGCCATGCCGGCCGCGCCGACCACGACGGCCAGCACGAGGGCGACCAGGGTCACGAGCGCGAGCCGCCAGTCCACGGCGAACAGCACCGCCGTGGTGGCCAGGGGCACCGCGGCCGCGGCCGCGGCGTCCGGCACGCCGTGGGCGAACGCTTCCTCCAGCTGCTCGACGTCGTCCTGCAGCACCTTCTTCAGCTCACCGGGCGAGCGCGACTGGACCCGCCCCAGCGGCATCCCGCGCAACCGGGCCATCAGCTCGACCCGCAGGTCCGCGAGCACCCGGTAGGCCGCGACGTGTGCCACGTGGGTCGCCAACCCGGCGGCCACGGCCCGCACGACCAGCGCGATCGCCGCACCCACGGCCACCGTGACGAGGTACCCGCGGTCCGCCGGGCCGTCCCCGGCGAAGAGTTCGGCGGCCACCAGATAGACCGCGACGTACGGCGCAAGGCCGGCCGCCGCCCCGATCACCGAGAGCACGGCGGCCACGACGAACGCCAGGCGTCTGCGCCGGGTGATCCCTCCGACGGTCGGGGAGTTACGGGGATCCGCGCCGGCCGCCGCCGACGGCTCGGCGGCGGGCTCCTCCCCCGAGCGGCTGCGGTTCTCGACGACGGTCACGACGGGTCCTTCCCGGAGTGCCCACGGCCTCCAGATCGGCGACTGGAACGGCGGAGACCGCCGACGGGTGTTATTAGTACACACTTGGTGACTTTTATGGAAGCCCCGACGGACGCCTCCCGGCCCGGTCTCGTCCACATGGGCCACCCCGCTGGACCGCGCGGTCGAGCGACCAGGCTCAACAGCCGATCCTGCTTCACGATCCGGTCTCGATACCGCCTGTCGACCCCGGGTCAGGTTGACGAGCAGCATCAGATCGGTCGACGTTGGTCAGGTGAGCCTAACCTCTTGTTCATACCTGTTACGGGCAGTCGCCGGCGCCGTGGCCGCCGTTTCGGCGCTCCTCCTCACCGGCTGCGGTGGAACGGTGCCGGCCGTGCCCGCCGCGCCTGATGCCGATGCGGGGGGATCGTTCCCCGTCACGGTGGCCCACGCGCTCGGCGAGACCGTCGTCCCCGGCGAGCCCCAGCGGGTGGTGACGTTGGGGCCCCAGAGCTTGGACACGGTCCTGGCACTCGGGGTCCAGCCGGCCGGTGCGGTGCTCCCCTTCTACACACAGGAGCCGCTCCCCTGGCAGCAACCGCACCTCGACGATGCGACCACGCTGATCCCCGGGGCGCCCGACTTCACGCCGAACTACGAGGCCATCGCGGCACTCGATCCCGACCTGATCGTGGGCCCCGACCTGTTCACGATGCCGGACGCCTACTCGCAGCTCAGCGAGATCGCACCGACGGTCGCCTATGCCGAGAACCCGCAGACCGATGACTGGGAGACCACGACCCGCCTGGTGGGGACGGCCCTGGGCAGGACCGCGGACACCGACCGGTTGCTCGCCGAACTCGACACCGAGGTGACCGCCACCCGCGACGCCCACCCGGGAGCGGCGGGCCGTACCTGGAGCCTGTCGGTCGCCACCGGTCCGGACGGCCTCGGCGTGCTCGTCAACCCCCAGGACCCGCTCGCGGTGCTGCTGGGCGAGCTCGGTCTGCGCCAACCGGAGGGGGTCACCTCCCTGGAGGCCGGCCCGGGCGGTGTCGCACCGATCAGCCTGGAGCAGGTGCGTGCCGTCGAGGCCGACCTGATGATCGTCGTCCACCCCGCACCGGACGTACAGGAGGCGCTGGAGGGCAACCCGCTGTTCGCCGGGATCCCCGCCGTGGGCGGCCCCGGTTACCTCGGGGTCGACCTGGTGACCGGTACGGGACTTCGCACCCCCAGTCTGCTCGCCCTGCCCTGGTCGCTGGACCAGCTCGACCCGGCCCTGGCGGCGATCGCCGAGGGCTGAGACCGGGTACGGAATCGGGTGGCCCGCCCTCCCCCGGGGCGGGCCACCTCTGCTCCGAGGTTCAGGCCACCGGACGCCTGCGGTCGATCCAGCAGACCAGCATCTCCACCAGGTCGGCGAACCGCTGGTCGATCCGGTCCTCCGGGGTGCCGGTGTCGGCGCCGAGGATCCGGTGGGTGTGGGTGAGGTCGAGATCGGAGTGGCTCTCCAGCAGCCGCGCCGGTGTGGGCTGCCACTGCTCCTCCCCGTGGGCGGCCACGACGTTGCGTCGGGTCCGGGCGTCCCACTCCTCGATCTCGGCGAAGCCCGCAACCGTCCCGATGATCAGCTCCCACGCGCGCAGGGTGTCGGCCGGGCTCAGCCCGACCGCCGACAGGAACGCGAAGCACCGTTCGTTGTTGAGCAGCATCTGCGGGTGCACCTCGTCGGTGACGTCCGCGCTCTGCGACAGTGTCAGGATGCCCGGGTACCGGCGGTACCAGGCCCGCGCCACCTGGCAGAACTCCGCGACCGACGCCTCCCAGTCCGCAGGATCCAGCACCGGTGCCTGCCACTCGCCCTGAGCGAGCACCGACGCCGCCATCAGGGCGTCGGCGCGGTCGGCGACCACCTTGTACAACGCACGGGGGGTCACCCCGAGTCGCTCGGCCAGCGAGCGCATCGTCACCGATCCCACGCCGCCCTCCGCGATCAGGTCGAGGACGGTGCGACCGATGGACGAGCGGGTCAGCACAGCGCGTCCGCCCCGGTAGCGCACCCGCTCCTGCTCGGGACCACGGATCGACACCATCTCCGCAGGATAGGCGGCCTTCACCCAGTGAATCCGCACGATCTGCACGGCGCGACGGGGACGCGACTCAGCCGACCGCCCGCAACCGCTCGGCGACCGCCTCGGGCAGCACGTCGGAGATGAACGCACCGGCCCCGGACTCCGAGCCGGCCAGATACTTGATCTTCCCTGGTGCCCTGCGGATCGAGTGCACCCGCAGGTGCAACCGGGCGTCGGCGCGGCCATCGGCCTCCCGGACCGGGGCCTGGTTCCAGCTCGCCACGTAGGGCAGCTCGTCGTCGTAGAGCGCGTCGAGCCGGCGCAGCACGTCGGGGTAGAGCGTGGCGAACTCGGCCCGCTGCGCCTCGTCGAGCGCCGGGAGGTCCGGCGTCGGGTGGTGCGGGTACAGGTGCACCTCGACCGGCCAACGGGCCGCCTCGGGGACGAACGCCGTCCAGTGCTCCCCCGCGACGACGACACGCTCACCGGCCCGCTCGGCGGCCAACCGGAGGTCGAACAGGTTGTCCCCGGTGGCCGCCCGGTGCGCGGCCACGTGCGCGAGCATCCGTTGCGGGAACGGCGGCAGGTAGGGGTAGGCGTAGATCTGGCCGTGCGGGTGCGAGAGCGTCACCCCGATCTCGACGCCCCGGTTCTCGAACGGGAACACGTACCGCACACCCGGCCGTGAACCCAGCTCGGCGGTCCGGTCGATCCAGGCCTCCAGGACCAGCCGCACCCGGTCGGGCGGCAGCCGGGAGAACGGCGTGGCGTGGTCGTCGGTGAAGCAGATCACCTCACACCGCCCGGACTCCGCGAGCGGGCTCTCCCCGGCCGGCTGCGGGGCGGGCGCACCCGGGGCCGAGCCGAACGACGGGAACCGGTTCTCGAACGCGACCACCTGGTACTCCGGTGACGGCACCTCGCTGAGCCGGCCGCCGCGGCTCGGGCACAGCGGGCACTCGTCGGTGGGCGGCTGGTAGGTGCGGTCCTGGCGGTGCGCCGCGATCGCGATCCACTCCCCGGCCAGCGGGTCGAAGCGCAGCTGCGAGGCCGGCACGACCCGGGGCAGGTCGCGACGGTCCACCAGGCCGGCGGGATCGCGCGGCGGTGAGCCCGGCTCGTCGAACCAGCGGATCTCCCGGCCGTCGGCGAGCCGGGTCACCGTGCGGTGCGCGATCACGGCTGCTCCGGTCGGGCCACGATCACGCGGTCGATCTCACCGTCGAGCACCGCGCGGTCGGCATCGGCCAGGCCCGAGTCGGTGACCAGCACGTCCGCCTCGTTCAGCTCGGCGATCGTCGAGATGCCGACCGTGCCCCACTTCGTGTGGTCGGCGACGACGACGAGCCGGCGGCCGGCGTCGACCAGTGCCCGGTCGGTGTCGCGCTCGGTCAGGTTCGGGGTGGAGAACCCGGCGGCGGCACTCATCCCGTGCACGCCGAGGAACACGATCTCCAGGTTGAGCGAGCGCAGCGCGGCGATCGCGATCGGGCCGACCAGGGCCTCGGACGGGGTGCGCACCCCGCCGGTGAGGATCACGGTGGTGCCACGGGCCTCGGCTCCACCGGCGTGGAGCGCCTCGGCGACGGCAGGCGAGTTCGTGACCACGGTGAGCCGCGGGATCCGGGCGAGCCGGTGCGCGAGCCGCCACGTCGTCGTCCCGGCGGAGAGCCCGACCGCGGCCCCCGGTTCGACCAGCGCGGCTGCCTCTACCGCGATCGCCTCCTTCTCCGCGAGCTCGCGGACCGCCTTCGCCGCGAAGCCGGGCTCGGTGGTGGTGTGATCGCCGACCACCGTCGCGCCGCCGTGCACCTTGTCGAGGAGCCGGTGCCGGGCCAGCACGTCGAGGTCGCGGCGCACCGTCATCTCCGACACGCCCAGGTGTTCGGCCAGCTCGGAGACCCGGACCGCGCCCCGGGTACGCACGCGTTCCACGATCATCTCGCGCCGCTGCTCGGCGAGCAGGCTCACGACGGTGCGCCCAACATGTCCTTCACTCGCACAGGCTGCAACAGAACCGCACGTCGGGCAACCAGCCGACCTCCTGAACGAGCCCCACTCGAGTAAGAGTGTTCACTTCTGTCCGTCTTCGGTCTACCTTGTGCGTTGATTTGCGCAACGTAACCGAGCGCAATGCCCACTCGACGGTGAGGAGCGTCCGACATGGACCTGTGCGGGACCGCCCTGCGGACGGGCGCGACATGACGACCGAGGAGATCCTCCGGCTCGACCCGAACCTCGTCGACTACCTGCTCGTCGCGTTCTACTTCGTGCTCGTGCTGGGCATCGGTTACGCGGCCCGCCGCTCGGTCTCGTCCAGCCTGGACTTCCTGCTGTCCGGGCGGTCGTTGCCCGCCTGGATCACCGGCCTGGCCTTCATCTCGGCCAACCTGGGCGCGATCGAGCTGATCGGCATGGTCGCCAACGGTGCGCAGTACGGCATCCCGACCGTCCACTACTACTGGCTCGGCGCGATCCCGGCGATGGTGTTCCTCGGCATCGTGATGATGCCGTTCTACTACGGCTCGCAGGCACGCAGCGTGCCCGAGTTCCTGCTGAAGCGGTTCAACCGGACCACCCAGCGGGTGCAGGCGGTGGTCTTCGCCGTCGCGTCGATCCTGATCGCGGGTGTCAACCTGTTCTCGCTCGGCCTCGTCCTGGAGGCACTGCTCGGCTGGTCGCTGTACCTCGCGATCCCGGTCGCGGCCGTCGTCGTGCTCGGCTACATCTCGCTCGGCGGGCTGTCCGCGGCGATCTACACCGAGGTCCTGCAGTTCTTCGTGATCCTCGCGCTGCTCATCCCGCTCACCGTGGCCGGGTTGAACCGGGTCGGCGGCTGGGACGGCCTGACCCGCGCCGTCACCGAGGGCCCCAGCGGGGGCGCCGACCTGAACGCCTGGCCGGGTACCCCGCTCACCGAGATCGCGAACCCGTTCCTGTCGGTGCTGGGCATCGTGTTCGGACTCGGCTTCGTGCTCTCCTTCGGCTACTGGACGACGAACTTCGCCGAGGTGCAGCGCGCGCTGTCGGCGAAGAGCATGTCCGCCGCACGCCGCACCCCGATCATCGGCGCCTTCCCGAAGGCGCTGGTGGTGCTCGTGATCGTGACCCCGGGCATGATCGCGGCGATCCTGGTCCCGCAGATCAGCGCGGTGAAGGCGGGCGGCGGCGAACCCGTCGACGGCATCACCTACAACAACGCGCTGTCGCTGCTGATGAAGGAGTTGCTCCCCAACGGCATCCTCGGCGTCGCGATCGCCGGGTTGCTCGCCGCGTTCATGGCGGGCATGGCGGCCAACATCAGCTCGTTCAACACGGTCTTCACCTACGACATCTGGCAGGACTGGGTCCGCCCCGGCCGGGACGACCGCTACTACCTGCAGGTCGGCCGGTCGGTCACGATCATCGGCTGCGTCCTGGCGATCGGCACGGCGTTCATCGCGTCCGGCTCGGCCAACCTGATGGACTACATCCAGTCGCTGTTCAGCTTCTTCAACGCCCCGCTGTTCGCGATCTTCATCCTCGGCCTGTTCTGGAAGCGGATGACCGGCCCGTCGGCGTGGATCGGGCTGCTCGGCGGCACCGCTGCCGCGGTCACGGTGGACGTGCTGGTCCGTACCGGGGTGCTCAACATCTCCAACCAGGCGGGGAGCTTCCTCGGCGCCATCGCCGCGTTCGTCGTGGGGGTCGGGGTGGCCGGCGCGGTGTCGGTGGTGACCGCGCCGCGACCCGAGTCCGAGCTGGTCGGCCTGGTCTGGAGCCTCACCCCGAAACAGGCACGCATGCACTCGACCGACGGTGACGACGCCGGCTGGTACCGCTCGCCCGCCGTCCTCGCGGCTGCGGTGCTGGCCCTCACCGTGGTCCTCTACGTCGTGACCGGCTGACCGGAACAGGAGCCCAGAGATGACCGACGAACCGGCCGGCGGCCGGGCGGGCGCGAACGCACCCGTCTCGACGACCGCGACCAACCTGTTCGACCTGCGCTCGGTGATCGCGCTGCTGTTCGGCGTCTACGGCGTCGTGCTCGTGATCATGGGCGTGGTCTCCGGCGACGATCCGGCGAACCTGGCCAAGACCGGCGGGACGAACCTGAACCTGGACACCGGCATCGGCATGCTGGTCATCGGCGCGCTGTTCGTGCTGTGGGTGTGGCTGCGCCCGCTGCGGGTCCCTGCTGCGCCGGCGGACGAGGCCCCGCCGCCCTCGTGAGGGGGGGTCGGCGGCGCTGCGCGCCGGGCGTCGGGTAGACCGGGTCGAGCGCCTGCAGGGTGTGGGCGTCGATCCGGCGACCGAGCCGGCTCAGGGCGGCGCGCAGTCCGCGCGGGAGGTGCAGCGTGGCGACGGTGTCGCTCATGACCGGAGATCCCTGCTCCGTCGAGGAAGTGCGAGTACCCGCACCGGGCCGCGGTGGCACCGGGACGTTCCGGGGTGCACCGGATCCGTCCGGGGCGCTCGGCGGCGCCCTGTGACCGGTGCCGGGGCCGTGCCGTGCGGGTGATCGCCCGGGACGGGCGGCACGAGATCGAGATCCAGCGCTCGCGTTTCGTCTGCACCGTTGCCCGGGTCCCCGACGTGGAGGCCGCGACCGCGGTGATCGACCGGGTCCGGCGGGCCGGGCCGGACGCCACCCACCACTGCACCGCGCTGCGGATCGGCGATCCGGCGACCGGGGCGATGACCGCCCGCAGCAACGACGACGGCGAGCCGTCCGGCACCGCCGGCGTCCCGATGCTGGAGGTGCTGACCCGGCGCGGGCTGACCGACGTCGTCGCAGTGGTGTCCCGCTGGTTCGGTGGTACGAAGCTCGGCGCGGGCGGCCTGGTGCGCGCCTACTCCGGTGCCCTGTCGGAGACCCTGGACCGGGTCGGCGAGCTGCGCCGGGTCCGGCACCGTGAGCTGCTGCTGGCACTGCCGTACGACCGGGCCGGCCGACTGGAGCACGACCTGCGGAACTCGCCCTACCTGCTGCGCGAGGTCGACCACGGCGCCGACGTCACCTTCACGGTCGCCGTCGCCGAATCACGGCTCGACGACTTCGGAGCATGGCTGGCCGAGCACACCGGGGGCTCCGTCGATGCCCTCGACGCAGGGCCGCGGGACCTCTATCTACCCTGATGCCGTGCAGATCCGCGACGCCCACGACGACGACTGGCCCGCCGTGTGGCAGATCCTGCAGCCGATCTTCGCCGAGGGCCGCACCTACACCGTGCCGACCGACGTGGACGAGGGGTGGGCCCGCTCGATGTGGATGCTCCGCCCGCCCGGCCGGGTGGTCGTCGCGGTCGACGACGACGGCGTCGTGGTCGGCACCGCGAAGACCGGCCCGAACCAGCCCGGGCCCGGATCGCACGTGGCGACCGCGAGCTTCGCCGTCGACCTGCGCCGGGCCGGACGCGGCACCGGGCGGGCGCTCGGCGAGCACGTCCTGCAACTCGCCCGGTCGCTGGGCTACTCGGCGATGCAGTTCAACGCCGTCGTGCAGACCAACACCCGGGCCGTCGCGCTGTGGCACTCGCTGGGCTTCACGACCGTCGGGATCGTGCCGGACGCCTACACCCTCCCCGACGGCACGACCACCGGACTGCACGTCATGTACCGCCGCCTCGACGACTGAGCCGCCTCACGCACCCGTCCACACGGGGGCACGCTTCTCGGCGAACGCACTCGCGCCCTCGCGCGCGTCCTGCGAGTTCATGACCGCGGCGACGATCTCGTCCTGGCGGTCCCAGCGGTCCGCTCCCCAGTCCGGGGCCTCCAGCACGATCCGCTTGCTCGCCGCGACGCCCAGCGGGCCGTTGCCGGTGATCCGTCCGGCCAGCCCGAGCCCGGCGTCGAGCGCGGCGCCGTCGTCGACGACCTGGTTGACCAGCCCGGCGGCCTCGGCGCGGGCGGCGTCGATCGGGTCGCCGGTCAGCAGCATCTCCATCGCGAGCGCACGGGGCACCCGGTTCGCCAGCTCGAGCGCCCCGCCGGCCGCCGCGACCAGCGAGCGCTTCACCTCCGGCACCCCGAACCTGGCCCCGCGGGCGGCGACCACCAGGTCGCAGGCCAGCACCAGCTCGAAGCCACCGGCCAGCGCCCATCCCTCGACCGCGGCGATCATCGGCTTGCGCGGCGGGGTCCGGGTGATGCCGCACAGACCCCGGCCGGGCAGCCCCGGCTGCTCACCCTTCAGGAACGCCTTGAGGTCCATCCCGGCCGAGAAGACGCCACCGGCGCCGGTCAGGATCCCGGCCCGCAGCTCGTCGTCGGCGTCCAGCTCGTCGACGGCGGCCGCGACCGCGTGCGCGACGGCGGCGTTCAGCGCGTTGCGCGCGGCCGGCCGGTTGATCGTGATCACCTGGACACCGTCGCGCCGCTCGACGAGCACCTCGTCGTTCGGAACGGTCAGCCCTGACTGTTCGCTCATGGCCCCACAGTAGCCGCCGGCTCGGGCCGGGCCGAGCGCAGCGCCGGATGGACGAGGGCGAGCAGCGCACCGAGCAGGCAGGCGAACGCCGCCACGAACGCGGGCGCCCCGGTCCCGAGCGTGTACAGGGCCGTCCCACCGAGCGGGCCGATCACGAACGTCACACCGTTGGTGGCGTTGACCAGACCGGCCACCCCGCCCTGCCCCTGCGGCCCGGCCTGCAGCGTCGCCGCCGTGGTGTAACCGGGCATCGCCAGCCCGAGCCCGACGGCGAGCAGCACCATCGCCAGACCGATGGTGACCACCCCGGGGGCGACGGCGAGCACCAGCAGCCCCACCGCGGCGATCGGGAGGCCGACCCGCAGCAGCCGCACCGGCGGCCAGCCCAGCCGCGGGACCACGACACCCTGCATCAGCACCAGCGCCACCCCGGACAGGAACGACATCAGACCGGACATCCGCACGGTGCCCGCCGCGTCCAGGCCGAGCCGGTCCTGGACCAGGAACCCGACGACGATCAGCACCAGCCCGAGGGACAGCATCGCCAGGAAACCGGTGAGCAGTACCGGCCACATCCGGGCGTCCCACGGGCGCACCGGACGGGGCGCACCGCCGGGCTCGTCGTCGGCCCGGGGCGCGGCCGGCGCCGGCCGGACCCAGAACGCCACCACCAGCAGCGACACCAGCACCGCGACCGGCGCCAGCCAGACCGGTCCCAGCAGCCCGGCGAACCCGAGCAGCGCGCCGAGTGCGGGCCCCAGCGCGACCGCGACCCCCTGCACCGCACCGAGCCTTCCGATGCCCGCGGTGCGCTCCGGGCCGGGCGCGGTCCGGCGGGCGATCAGCGCCATCGCCGCGGTCGGGACCGCGCCGAGACCGATGCCGAACACCACGCTGCGGGTCGCGATCATCCCGGCCAGGGTGGCGCCCGGGGAGAGCAGCCCGGCCAGCGCGGCCTGCGCGACGACGGCGAACCCGACCAGGCCCAGCCCGGCCGTCGCCAGTCCGGTCAGCAGCACCCGGCGGTGCCCCCACCGGTCCACCACCCGCCCCCAGAACAGGCTGGTGACGGCGAAGAGCACCGCGGCTACCGTCATCACCAGCCCGAGCTCGACCGGGGTCAGTCCGACCTCGCGGGAGAGCGGAGCCAGCACCGGCACCAGGACCTGTTGTGAGATGACCGCGGCCAGCACCGCGAGCAGCAGGATCCCCTGTGCGCGCCCCGTCGACTCGCCCATGACGCCTCCCCCGCCCGGATGCCACACCCAGGCAAGGCCAACCTAACCTACGGACTCGGGCGCGGTCACCGGCACCGAGTACTCCCAGTCCGCCAGCAGCGTCCGCAGCGCACTGAGCAGGGCCAGCGGCTGGTCGATCATCACGTGGTGTCCGGCGCCCGGGATCTCGATCACCGGGGCGGCGCGCCCCATCCGGTCCACCACCATCTCGCCCATGTCGGCCGGGACCAGCCCGTGCTCGGCCCGGAACAACGCGATCCGGCAGCCGGGCCGCCCCAGATCGGCGGGAGTGAGCCCGATCCCGGCGAAGATCCTCGGATCGAACTTCCAGCGCCAACCGCCGTCGACGGCGGTGATGCTGTGCTCGGCGATGTGCCGGTGCACCCAGGGCAGGTCGCCGTCCTGCACCGGAACGGTGCGGAAACGAGCGATCAGCGCCTCCCGGTCGGCGTGCACCCGGGCCGGGCCGAAGGCCCGCTTCGCCCGTGCCGCCTCCTCCTCCGGGGAACGGTCGCGCACCGGGGAGTCGACCGCGACGGCCCCGGCCAGCTCCTCGCCGTAGCGCAACGCGCCGGTCAGCGTGACGAAACCGCCCATCGAGTGCCCGATCAGCGTGGGGCGCTCGCCGAACTGCGCGACGTCGATCACGGCCCGCACCTCGGTCGCCCACCGGTCCAGGTCGTAGGACGGCGCGCGGCCCGAGTCACCGTGCCCGGACAGGTCCACCGCGACGACCCGGCGCGAGCCCTCCACCAGCAGCGGCGCGATGTGGTCCCACCAGTGGGCGTGCGCGGCGCCGCCGTGCACCAGGACGACGCCCGTCCCACCCGGCTCGCCCCAGGTCCGATAGCTGATCGACACCCCACCGGCCTCGACGGTGCCGGTGCCGGACGGCACGGCGAGGGCCGAGGTGAACCAGGCGGGCGGGTCGTCGGGCACGTGGGCCTCCGTCGGTGTCGAGCAGCAGCGAGGTCGAGCAGCAGCGAGGTCGAGCAGCAGCGACCGGACGGCAGCTCGACCCCGGCCGCGCGGAGATCGGGACTTCCAGACAGTACCTCCTCGGCAGATCTGACTACGCCGCGTAACGACGCGCGGCATCCGGGCGAGGCCTTCGACAACGCCGTACGGCCGAGGGGGAACCATGAGCGGATCGACGTCCGGGACGGTGATACGTGCGGTCCCGCGGGACCGGGCCGGGTGGGCGAGGGCCGACCGCGTGGTGTGCGCCGCGCTGGTCGCGCTGTCCCGGGACCCGGCCCCGCCGGACGCGACGGCCGCAGCGGTGCGGGCCTGGTGCCGGCTGTCCGGGGTGCTGCGTTCCGCGCAGGCGCGACCTGCCTACGAACCGGGACCGTGCCCGGACCTCTGCCTGGTCGCGGTCCATCCCTCCGACGTCGAGCCGCTCGGTCGGCTGGCCCACGAACTGGGCCGATGCATGCTCCCCGGTACCCGCGCCGATACCGCCCCGGCGCTGTTGCGGGCCGCGGACGCCGCCGGGGTCGGGCCGTGCGAGCTGGTCGTCGAACTGGCCCGGATGCACGGGCTGCTCGATCTCGACCACGGCCAGGAGGCCGAGCTGCTCTACACGCTCGCCGGCGTCCGGACGGCGGGCACCGCGACCCTCGCGGCGCACGACCGGATCGCCCGACGGGTGGCGGTGATGTGGTCGGCGGGTGCGACGGATCCCGGCCCGGTCCCGGCCGACGGCCTGCCCGGAACCGGGCACGGCCGGCACACCGGCCGGAGGTGACTCTCCGCGATCACCCGCCGACGGAACGCTGCCCTTCGCCCGCTTATTGACAGCTTTTCTATGATGACGTTGTGTCTCACAGCGATGTGGTGGAACGCACGACCGTCGTCACGACGCCGGACGGGCTGCGGCTCGCGGTCGAGGAGCGGGGCGACCGCGCCGGCCCGACCGTCGTCGCCGTGCACGGGTACCCGGACGACCGGCACGTCTGGGACGGTGTCGCCCGCGTGCTCGCCGCCGACCACCACGTCGTCACCTACGACGTGCGGGGGCACGGCGAATCCGAGCAGCCCGCCGATCGCGCCGGATACGATCTCGAACTGCTCGCCACGGACCTGCGCGCCGTCTGCGACGCGGTCTCCCCGGACGCCCCGGTGCACCTGCTCGCCCACGACTGGGGTGCCATCCAGACCTGGCACGCGGTCACCGGGGACGCGCTGACCGGGCGGGTCGCCTCCTACACCTCGATCTCGGGTCCGTGCCTGGACCACGTCGCGCTGTTCCTGCGCCGCCGTTCCCCGCGCGACCTTCGCTCGGTCGTCCGGCAGGGTCTGCACTCCTGGTACACGCTGGCGTTCCGGTCGCCGGTGCTGCCCGAGTCGGTCTGCCGCAGCGGACTGCTCGGCAGGCTTCTCGAGCGGACCGAGCGGATCCCCCGGCCGTCGGTGCGGGACGGGGTGAACGGCCTGGAGCTGTACCGGCGGAACCTCCCCCGCCGGCTCGGGCGGCCCGAACGGCGCCGCACCGGGGTGCCGGTCCAGATCCTCGCCCCGCGCGGTGACGCCTACGTGACGCCCGCGCTGGCCACCAGCGCTGCACCCTTCGCCCCCGATCTGCGGGTCCGCTACCTTCCGGGTGGTCACTGGGTGGTCCGTCACCGGCCGGAGGTGATCGCCCGCTGCACCGCCGAGATGGTCGCCGGGACCACCGAACCGGCGCACCCGGCGCCCGCCCTGTCCCGGGCCGCTGCCCGGGGCCGCGCGCTGGTCGCGTCCGGAGGGCGGCCCGGCCGGGACGTGCGCTGGGAGGGCGGACTCGCCGTCGTCACCGGGGCCGGCAGCGGGATCGGGCGGGCGACCGCGCTGGCGCTCGCCGGCCGGGGCACCCGGGTGGTGGTCGCCGACCTGTCCGCCGACGGCGCTGCCGAGACCGTCGGGATCGTCGACCGCAGGTACGGCTCGGGCCGGGCGCTCGCCGAGATCGTCGACGTCGCCGACGACGACGCGATGGCCGATCTGGCGGCCCGGGTCGCGGCGACGCACGGGGTGCCCGACGTCGTCGTGAACAACGCCGGGATCGCCGTCGCCGGGCCGTTCGCGGAGACCACCGCCGAGGAGTGGCGGCGGATCGTCGACGTGAACCTGTGGGGTGTCGTGCACGGCTGCCGGCACTTCGGGGCGCTGATGCGCGAGCACGGCGAGGGCGGGCACCTGGTGAACGTCGCGTCCGCGGCGGCGTACCTGCCCTCGCGCGCGTTGCCCGCCTACGCGACGACGAAGGCCGCCGTGCTCATGCTGTCCGAGTGCCTGCGCGCCGAACTGGCCGAGGAGGGCATCGGGGTGACCGCGCTGTGCCCGGGGTTCGTCGACACCCCGATCACCGCGCACACCCGGTTCGCCGGAACCGACGAGTCCACCCAGGACGCCCGCAGGCGGGCCTCGGCCGCCGCCTACGCCCGGCGCGGCTACACCCCGGAACGGGTGGCGTCCCGGCTGGTCCGGGCGGTGGAACGGAACCTGCCGCTGGCCCCGGTGACCGCCGAGGCGCACGCCGGGTTGCTGGCCTCGCGCTTGTCCCCCGGGTTGCTGCGTGCCGTCGCCCGGATCGACGGCGGAACCCGCTGACCGCGCCCCGCCCAGCACCCCTTCGAGAGGAGCACTCCCGATGAGCACATCCCCCCAGGACGGGATCGCCCCGGACCGGATCGCCCTGCACGCCCGCGACGTCCGGTTCGACTTCTCGGCACTGCGCACCGACTGGATACCCGGCGAACCGTTCGCCTCGCACCTGATCGACGTGCTGCACCTGCTGCTGCCCGAGGGCGAGCGCTGGTTCGTCGAGGTGTTCTCGCAGGCGTTGCCGCTGGTGCGCGACGACGCGCTGGCCGAGGACGTCCGCGGATTCATCGGGCAGGAGGCGATGCACGCCTCGTCGCACCAGGGCGCGCTGGACCACCTGGGCGAGGCCGGGATCGACGTGTCCCGGTACGTCCGGCAGGTGGAGTGGATCTTCGGTGAGCTGCTCGGGGAGCGCGGGCTGGCCGGCGACGAGGCGCGGGAGTGGCTGGTCGAGCGGGTCGGGCTGGTCGCGGCGATCGAGCACCTCACGGCGGTGCTGGGCGAGTGGATCCTGCACTCCCCCGAGCTCGACGCGGCGGGTGCGGACCCGCAGATGCTGGACATGCTGCGCTGGCACGGTGCGGAAGAGGTCGAGCACCGGTCCGTCGCGCACGACCTGTACGTGCACCTGGACGGGCGCTACCTGCGCCGGATCCGGGCGATGCTGGTGACCGCACCGGCGCTGATCAGGTTGTGGGCCTCCGGGACGGCGCAGCTGTGTGCCCGCGATCCGGGACTGCGCGGGTCACCGGCCCGGCGGGCCCGGGTCCGGGACTATCTCCGGGCGTCGCGGCGGGGCCTGGTGCCGGGGCCGATGCTGTTCGCCCGGGCGATGCTGACCTACCTGAACCCGCGCTTCCATCCGGCGCACCACGGCGACACCGACGCCGCGGTGGCCTACCTCGCGGCCTCCCCCGCCGCCCGGGCAGCGGAGGCGAGCGCCGACACCTCGGCCGCACCGACCACCGGACCGACCACCGGCACCGTCACCGAACCGGCCACCGCCGCGGGTGACCACGTGTCGGAGGCACCGGTCGACCGCGACGGCACGGCATGAGCGTCGCTCCCCCTCCGCATCCGAACGGGGGCGCCCGAGCCCTGGCGAGGGTCGCCGCCGTCGCGCAGAAGGCGTCGGTCCGCAGCGGCCGCCGACGCAGGCCCGCCGCCCCGGTGGACCGGGAGCTGCCGGTCGAGGTCCGGTCGGTCACCCGCACCTGCCCGGACGTGGCCGAGGTGGAGCTGGCCGGGCGCGGCCCGCTGCCCGGGTGGCGGCCGGGCGCGCACCTCGACGTCGTGCTGCCGTCGGGACTGCTGCGCCAGTACTCGCTGTGCGGGGACCCGGCCGACCGGTCGGTGTACCGGATCGCGGTGCGCGCCGTCCCCGGCGGTTCGGGATCGGCCCAGGTGCACCGGCTCACCCCGGGGACCAGGCTGACGCTGCGCGGACCGCGCAACGCGTTCCCGTTGGCGGCGGCGCCGTCCTACCTGTTCCTCGCCGGCGGGATCGGGATCACCCCGATCGCGCCGATGGTGCGCGCGGTGCACGCCGCTGGGCTGCCGTGGCGGCTGGTGCACACCGGCCGTGATCTGGCGTCGATGCCGCTGTCCGGCGGACTCGCCGCACTCGCCCCGGACCGCGTCCGGCGGAGGCCGGACGACGACGGCGGCGGTGTGCCGGGCACCGACGAACTGCTGGCCGGCGTGGACCCGGACGCTGCGGTCTACTGCTGCGGGCCGCCACCGATGATCGACGCGGTGCGCCGGGCACTGCCGGCGCGGCAGCGGTTCCACTCGGAGCGGTTCTCGCCGCCGCCGATCCGGGACGGCCGCCCGTTCACCGTGGCGCTCGCCGGTGGCCCCGAGCTCCCGGTGCCGGCCGACCGGACGGCGCTCGACGTGATCCGCGACGTCCGGCCGGACGTCGCGTACTCCTGCAGGCAGGGGTTCTGCGGCACCTGCCACGTGCGTCTGGTCGAGGGGACCACGGTGGGCGACCCGGCGGGGCCGGGGCTCACCGCGCTGTGCGTCGGACGGGCGGAGGGCGCGCGTGTCGTCGTCGACCTCGGTCGCTAGGCGCGGCAGTTCCGTACCCTTCTCGGTGATGACCTTCCCTGCCCGTTCACCCCGGCGGATGACGCCGCAGGCCCGCCGCGCACAGCTCGTGTCGGCCGCGCTCGACCTGTACGGGAGCCGCTCCCCGGACGAGGTGGCCGTCGAGGACGTGACCAGGGTCGCGGACGTGTCGCGGGCGCTGTTCTACCGCTACTTCTCCAGCGTGGAGGAACTGCACGTCGCGGCGCTGGGCAGCGTCGCGGACGAGTTGATCGCGCGGGTCGCGCTGGCCGGTGAGGGCCCGCTGGAGGAGCAGCTGTCCGCGGCGCTGGACGTGTTCCTCGACGTGGTGCAGCGGCACGCCCGCGCCTACATCGCGCTGCTGCGCAGCGGATCGGTGGTGTCGACCGGTGCGACGGACGCGCTGGTCGACGGGGTACGCGACCACATCGTCGATCTGCTGTGCGTGCGCGGCGGGGTCCCGGATCCGGCTCCGCTGCAGCTGATGACGTTGCGCGGATGGGTGGCGCTGGTCGAGGGCTCGGTGCTGTCGTGGCTGGAGGCCGGGCGGGTGCCGGACCGCGCCACGCTGCGGGACTGGCTGGTGGAGCAGCTGTTCGCGATGCTCGAGGTGACTGCGCGGCGGTCCTGACCGGCCGGTTCAGGGTGCGACGATCCCGAACGCGTTGGGGACGGCCCGGTACGTGTCCTCGGACGGGGCGTTGACGACCCGGCCGCGGAACACCATCGTCGACGAGCCGCCGCCGTCGAGGTTGATCCCGTGCACGGCGCCGGCGCGGCGCAGCTGCTCGGCGGTCTCGGCGAGCGTGATGCCGACACTGGTGGACTCGCGGCCGTCGGCGGTCAGCAGGATCAGCCGTCCCTCGGCGGTGATCCCGGCGGCGCTGCGCGGCTCGCGGACGACGGGATCCAGGCCGGGGACGGCGGCGCCGTCACGCAGCACCGGGCTGCCCCCGACCGCCGTCCGCGGCGGGACACCGGACGCGGCGGACAACCGGTGCTCGACGACGACCGGGTCACCGGGAGCGAGCCCGCGCAGCGCGGCGGCACCCTCGTCGCGCCCGACGAGCACCTGCTCGCCGTCCGGGACCGGGCCGGTGCCGGGCGGGCGGACCTGCGCGACGACACCGTCGCGCACCGCGACCTCGATCCGGTCCGGTGCACAGGGGGCGTCCCGGTCGGTGTCGCTGCCGCACAGCGTGGCGTTGCGGTCACCGCTCCAGTCCGGGGTGAGCAGGCCGATGCCACCGACCGGGACGGCGTAGGCGTTGAGGGTGCGGATCGGCAGCCTCGTCCCGTCCGCGACGGTGACCGACGCGTCCAGGGTGAGCCGGTCCAGGCGGGGGGTGCCGGACCCGTCGACGGCGAGCACGTCCGCGGGGTCGCTGCCGGGGACCGCGGGGGCGAGCCGCCGTCCGGGCGGGACAGGCGAGGTCAGTGCCCGTCCGTCGCGGACCGAGGGTCCGGCGGGGACGTTGCTGCGGGCGAAGTCGAAGAAGTCCCCGTTGACGGCCGCGGTGACGCCTGCCCGCTCGGCGTGCGCCGGGACGGTGGCGCGCTCGCCGACCGTCGCACCGGTGAGCAGGGTGGCGTGCACCCCGGACCGGCGCAGGTCCGCGACGACGACGTCGGTGGTCACCGGCCCGCCCGCGGTGTCGATCCGCTCCTCGCGGTGGGTGATCGCGGGAGCCGGCGTCACGGGCCCGGCGACCGCGGCCGGCACCGTGGCGTCCGCCGCGGTGCCGGGGCCCGCCGGGGTGGAGGCCGGGAGCAGCACCGCGAGCACCGCGGTGACGGCCGGGGTCACCATCCGGTCGCGCATCCGCCTCGTCATGCCCACTCCCCCGGTCGCCGGTCGGCCGGGGAGAGCCGATCACAACGGAGCGGACCGGGGTGGGCCGACGGGGCGTGCCCCGGTGGTGTCCACCCGGTCGTGGGACGCCCGGCCGGGCCCGCGGGCGGTCCGGGTCACCACCGGCCCCCCGGCGTGAGCGGGGCATGTCGTCACCTGCTGCCGGGTCGTCGGTCCCGGACCAGGGCGTACAGGTCCGCCCAGTCGTGCGGGCCCAGGTCCCGGGGCAGCGGGCGGCCCTCGATCCGGGCCCCGGCCGCCCACGCCCGTGCGGTCGCGCGGCCGTACCGGCGAGCGACGACGTCGAGGGCCCCACGACCCCGGCCGGTGAACACCAGGTCGACCATCCGCTGGTAGCCCTCGACCGGACCGTCGAGGAGCGGGCGGCCGCGCCGTGCGATCTCCAGGATCCCGCCGTCCACCGAGGGGACCGGCCGGAACGCGCGGGCCGGTACCCGGCCGAGGAGCCGGAACTCGAACCACGGCCACCAGCGGGCGGTGAGCGCCGTCGTGCCGCCGACGGCTGCCCGCTTGCGGGCCACCTCCCACTGCAGCAGGAGCAGCGCGTGCGCCCACCGGGGGGTGTGCAGCAGCCGGCGCAGCAACGGCGTGGTCAGGGCGTACGGAACGTTGGAGACGACGTCGACCGGTCGGTCGAAACGTTCGCGGAGCAGGTCGCCGTGCCGGACGACGACCCGCGACCCGAAGCGGCGGCGCAGGTGCTGCACCCGGCGCGGGTCGAGCTCGACGGCGGTGACGGGCCGGCCGAGATCCAGCAGCACCTCGGTGAGTGCACCGTCCCCGGCGCCGAGCTCGAGGATCGGCCGTGCCGGGTACCGGGCGACGGCGGTGGCCATCGCAGCAGCGACCGACGGGTCGGTGAGGAAGTTCTGGCCGTACTCGTGACGGCCGGGTTGGCGTGCCAAGGAAGCTCCCGGGAGGGAGCCGGACGCGCACGGGGGCGCCGCCCGGCAGAGGGTTCAGGGACCGGCTGCGGGGACGGCGGTGCCGCGGTGGAGGTGCTCGGGCGCCGCCGTCAGGCGACGCGCAGGCGTATGGAGGCGGCCATGGCGGACACCATAGGCGCCGGTAGCGGCCGGTGCACCCGGTTTCCGCGTGCACCGGTTCCGCGGTACGGCATGTGCCCGTCCCGACATCGCCGCTCGGGTGTAACCGGCCGGTGAGCGGGGAACGCAGATCTCGACGGCCGGGCGGATCGGGGCGAGCGGTCTTCGTGGGCACGCGGCCGTCGATCCCCGGACGATCGGCGGCTCGACGCGCCGCGAGGAGAATGGAGACCGGTCCTGATCCGCACCCGTTACGCCCGCCCGTCCGAACGTCTGCGGGCCGCCGATCTCGACGCGCTCGCGGCGCTCACGGTCAACGTCGATCCGGCTGCCGCGCCACGGACCGCGGACGACCCCGACTGGCACGTCGACCACGGCCGCGCCCTGGTCGGTACCGAACCGCCCGGTGATCCGATCCCCGACGGCGACTGGGAACGCGCCTGCACGGTGGTGCGCGGCTACCAGTTCACCGACCACCGCCGGCTGCGCGGCGTCTTCCGTCCGGACGATCCGTTGCTCGGCCGGGACATGCTGCTGGAGGGCCGGTTCGGCCCGCTGCGCTTCCACATGGGGGTGCGGGTCACCGAGATCGTCGACGAGGTGCGCGACGGGGCCCGGGTGTGGGGCTGGACCTACGACACCCTGCAGGGCCACCTGGAGCAGGGCCGGCTCACCTACGAGGTCGTCAAGGACCTCGCGACGGGTGAGGTCGAGTTCGTGATCCGGGCGTTCTCCCGGCGGGCCCGCATCCCCGACCCGCTGCTCGCCACCGGTTTCGCCCTCTTCGGGCGGGGGGTGCAACTGGAGTTCTACCACCGTGCCGGGCAGCGGGTCCGGGACCTGCTCGGGGCGGCACGGGCCGGGCGACCTCTGCCGCGCCCGGTCCCCGACCCGGACGGCATCGCCGTCGCCCCGGAGGGCAGCAGGCATCTGCGCAGCGACTCGTTCGCGCTGGTCGCCCGCCATCCGGGGGCGTTCGCGGCACCGACGGCAGGCCGGGTTAGGGTAACCTGACTTGGAGGACGTCATGCAACGCCCGAACCCCTTCCGCTGGCTCGCCTACGCCTTCGGTGCCCGGCTGCCCGAGCGCCACCGGCGCTGGGTACTGCACGACGTCACGTGCCGGACCTGGTGGCTGCGCCACCTGGCCCGCACCGCCGTCCAGCTCACCCCGCTGCTGGTGCTGCTCTACCTGGTCGTGCCGGGCCCGCCCTGGGTACGGCTCGGCGCGATCACGGCGGGTGCGTCCATCGGGTTCTTCTACTCGCTGGTCTACATGGTCGAGGCCGCGGAGACGCGGGTGATGAAGGCCGGGTACCCGGTGGGCGCGGCCGCCTCCACCCGGGAGGCCCGCCGCGCCGAGCAACACGTCGAGGCCCGGCGCCGGTACGACGAGAGCCATCGCGACGAACGCGGCCGGGACGACCGCGCGGGCTGAGCCTCGTGAGCGTTCCGCCCGCCGTGCGCCCCGGACCGGGACCCGGATCGGGGCGGCCCGACCTCGACGGCGTGTTCGCCGCGCACGGTGTCGCCGTCGCCTACCTGTTCGGGTCGCGCGCCGAGGGCACCGCGACGCCGGTGAGTGAGCACGACGTCGCGGTGCTCTTCGCTGAGGCACGGCCGGCTCTGGACGCCACTGCGCGGCTCGCCGCCGATCTGGCGCCGGTACTCGGCACCCGGGTCGACGTCGTCGATCTCGCAGGCGCAGGGCTGGAACTGCGCGGAAAGGTCGCCGAGTCCGGGCGGTTGTTGTTCAGCGCGGACGAGCCGGCCCGGGTGCGTTTCGAGGTGGACGCCCGGATGCGGTGGATCGAGTTCCGTCCGGTGCTGGAGGAGACCACCCGGTCGTTTCTCGCACGGGTCGCACGGGAGGGCCTGCGTTAGATGGTGGACATCGACCGGGTGAGACGGCTGCTCGTGATGCTGGAGCGCTATCGGGGTCTGCTCGCCGAGGGCGGGCCCGATCCCTACCGGCGTCGGCATCTGGTGCAGACCGCCGCCCAGATCTGCATCGGCCTCGCCAATCACGTCATCGCGGCCGACGGTCACCGCACCCCTCGCGACTACGGGGACGCCTTCCGGGTGCTCGCCGAGGTCGACGTCCTGGACGACGGCCTGGCCGCGCGCATGATCGCGCTCGCGGGTGCGCGAAACCTGATCGTTCACCTCTACGCCGAGGTCGACGACGAACTGCTGGCCCGCAGCATCGCCGACGGTGGACTGGACGACCTCGCCGCGTTCGCGGCTCGGATCGCGGCCCTCGCGAGCTGACTCGTGCACACCGATGGGCCCGGACCTCACGCGGTCCGGGCCCATCGGGTGGAGCTCACGGTCAGGGGATGACGACCGGGCCGGTGACCGGCGCGGGGTCGTCGGCCCAGCGGTGCCCGGTCTCGCGCGGGGTGATGCCCTCCTCGGCCCACGCGGCGAGCAGCGCTGCGACCTTGGTGTGCATCACGCTGCGGAGCCGGTCGAAGGAGTTCTGCGGCTGGTCGTCGACCTCGCCGAGCAGCAGCCACCAGGCCCAGGCGACCGCGCCAGCGTTCGCGACGAAGTCCGGCAGCACCGGGACACCGCGGGCGGCCAGCATGGCCTCGGCCTCCGGGGTGGTCGCGGCGTTCGCGGCCTCCACCACGACCCGGGCGCGGACGTCGAACGAGTTGTCCGGGGTGATCGCGTAGGAGATCGCCGCCGGAACCAGGATGTCGACCTCTGCGGACAGGATCGCGTTGCGCGGCAGCTCCTCGACTCCCGCGGGCAGCCGGGACCGGTCGATCTCGCCGTAACCGTCGCGCAGCTCCAGCAGTGCCGGGACGTCGAGCCCGTCAGCGCGGTGCAGGGTGCCGGCGGCGTCGGCCACCGTGGTGACCGTCATCCCGGCCTCGTGCAGGTAGTAGGCGGCCGCGCCGCCCATCGTGCCGACACCCTGGATCGCGACCGTGGTCTCGGCGGGGACCTGGCCCCAGGAGACCGCCGCGGCCAGGCAGGCGTGCGCGACGCCGTAGCCGCCGATCACGTCACCGAGCTCGAACCCGCCGTCGACCTCGGCCTTGAGGCCCTTGCGGACCCGCTCCAGGGTGGCCGCCGGGTCCTCGGCACGGCTGATCGCGGCGTGGTAGCTCTGCCCGAGGCCGAGCCGGGCGAAGACCTCGTCGATCAGGTGCTGCGGGACGCCGAGGTCCTCGGCGGTGACCCAGTGCCGGTCGAGCCACGGGCGCATGGCCTCGCAGAACCGCTCCAGCACCTCCACGGCGCGCGGGTCCTTCGGGTCGAAGTCGATGCCGCCCTTCGCCCCGCCGATGGGCAGGTCGAAGGTCGCGGTCTTGTTCGCCATCCCGCGGGCCAGGTCCTCGACCTCGCTCAGCGTGCAGCCGGCCCGCATCCGGGTGCCGCCGGTGGCCAGGCCGCCGCGCAGCGTGTGCACCACGAGGTAGCCGACGGCGCCGGTCACCGAGTCGTTCCACTGCAGTCGCAGGTAGGGCTCGGAACGCCGGACGGCCGGTGCGAGGGGTGCGGCGCCGATGGCGGGGACGGCCGGGGACTGCTGCACCGTCGTCTGCGGGGTGCTCCCGGCGGGGTTCTGCATCGTGGTCATGGCGACCCACCTCCTCGTCGTGCTCGTGCCGGTCGCCTGGCCTGGGGCCACGCCGGTCGCGTCATAGCCTGTGCGGACCTCGTCGTCCCCCCCGGTCATTGGCTCGTCGACCGGTGACCCCAGCGTGCGGCCGCACCGACGGCCGCGTCCATTTACGGATCATTCACGGCGATGTTCAGCGTTCCTGCACAACGCCTAGGCTCCGGTCCATGGATCTGTCGCTGCCCCGGCTGCGGATGCTGCGTGAGCTGCACCGGCGTGGAACCATCACCGCGGCCGCGGCGGCCCTGCACTACACGGCGTCCGCCGTGTCCCAGCAGCTCGCGCAGCTCGAACGCGACGTCGGCACCCGGTTGTTCGAACGGCGCGGTCGCCGGGTGCAGCTGACCGACCTCGGAGTGCTGCTGGCCGAGCACGCCGAGGAGATCCTGGCCGCGGTGGAGCGCGCGACCCAGGCCATCGAGGAGGCCGGGGAGTCGGTCGCGGCGAAGGTCACAGCCGGGGTGTGGGCGTCGGTGGCCTCCGGGCTGCTCCCGGATGCGCTCACCGCGCTGGCCCGCACGCATCCGGGGGTCGTGGTCCGCAGCCGCGAGCTGGCCCCCGAGGAGACGGCGGCCGCGGTCCGTGACGGCGAGCTCGACCTGTCGTTCGTCATCGACTACTCCAACTACCCGATGACCTGGGACCGCAGCCTGGAACGCTCGGTGATCGCCGTGGAGCGGCTCTACGCCGCGGTCCCCGCGGGCGCGGTGCCCGCGGCGAGCGTCACGATGGCCGAGCTCGCCGAGCACCCGTGGATCATGTCCCCGGCCCGCTCGCACTTCGGGCACGCCGCCCGCCTCGCCTGCCAGGCGGCCGGGTACGTCCCCCGGATCGACCACGAGGTGGAGGAACAGGCCACCGCGATGGCGATGGTCGCGGCCGGGCTCGGCGTGACGCTCGTGTCCGACCTCGGTCTGGCGCTGCGACCGCCCGGGGTGGACGTCGTCGCGCTCGGTGACGCCCTCACCCGCACCGTGTCGCTGGCCTACCGGACGAACTCGGGGCGCCGGGCCGCGCTGCTGCTGGTCGTCGACGCGATCCGCACGGCGGCCGCCCAGATGGGTCTGGGCGCGGACACCGCGCTCCCCGCCCCGGCGCCGGTCTCTTCTCCCCCGGTGCCGGACCAGCAGCAGCCGGGGCGGACACCGGGGGCCGGCCGGGCCACCGCGCCGGAGGCCCGGGCGGGGGGCACCGGCGTCGCGTCCACGGCCGAGGACCTCGGGGCGAGCGGCGAGCGGCTCGGACTGAGCTGACCCGGCCACTACGGGTCCGCCGGAACCGCTCACCGGGTGAGCGGTTCCGCGCAGGAGAGACCCCTCCGAACCGTCCGTCAGTACGTTCCGGACGATCCACCGCGTTCTCGAGGGTCACGAGGGACCGTCGGGCCGCCGGGTGGTCCTCGTGCCGGTGAGCCGAGCTGCGACACGCGGGCACCACGGCGATCAGCCAGCGGCCGGGCCGTCCAGCTCGGAGCGCCGCACCGCCGGGACCTCGCGCCTGCCGAAGTGCGCGGCCTCGTCGGCCCGGGCCGAGACCTGGACCCGCCAGCCGGCCCGGCCGTGCGAGTCGTGGTCGAGGGTGGCCAGCGCGGAGGCGATGTGGAAGGGCTCGGTGTGGGTGGTGGTGACCGTCGGGACCAGACCGATCCGCGAGGTCAGCGGCGCGAGGAACGCGGCGAGCAGCGACGCGTCGAGCCTGCCCTGGACCCGGTCGGTCCGCCGCTCGGGGACCGAGAGGTGGTCACCGGACTGCAGGCCGAGGCCGTCCTCGATGGTGATCAGGTCGAGCAGGCCGCGCTCGGCGGTGCGGGCCAGGTCCGCCCAGTGCCGGGCGGTGAACAGCTCGGCGGGGCGGGTACCGGGTTCGCGCCAGGCGGCGGGGTGCCAACCGGCGCCGTCGAG
Source organism: Pseudonocardia sp. NPDC049635 (assembly GCF_040659795.1). Classification (NCBI taxonomy): domain Bacteria; kingdom Bacillati; phylum Actinomycetota; class Actinomycetes; order Pseudonocardiales; family Pseudonocardiaceae; genus Pseudonocardia; species Pseudonocardia sp. NPDC049635. The sequence goes on along the minus strand of NZ_JBFAON010000012.1, from coordinate 52,486 downwards.
GGCGACCGCCAGGTGCAGCGGTGACGCAGGACGGACAGGGGTGTCCGATGTGGACATCAGGGCATCGCTTCCTCGCCGCGCGGCGGCGCGCGGCGGAACGTGGGCGGGGCGGGGCGGCGGGGTCGCGCGGTCAGGCGCGACAGGCCGCGCCGGCGACCCGCAGCAGGTCGACGTGCCTGCGGTACCGCGGGTGGTGCGCTCCGCGCACCCGGTCCGCCACCGACCGCATGATCCCCTCCATCGTGCCCGGCAGGAGCACCCGCTTCCGCGTGTGCGGGGGGTTGCTGCGGCGTCGTCGAGCCGGGTCTCTCGGCCGCTCCGGATGGTGTCCGAGGTCGACTGTAGGGAGTCGTGCCACGGATGTGTCAACCCGGACGTACCGCAAGTGACCTGGGACGCGTCCGGAATGGCCCGGTCGTCCCGCACCACGGACGGTGACCGGGCGGACTCCCGATGTTGTCCGGACAGGTTGGTCGATTTCCTGGCGGATGGACCCCGGGTTGTCCGGAGAGGTGCCCACCCCGCACCCTGTCCGGGTGACGACGTGCCAGGGACGGCCATCGCGTCCCGGTCCGCGTCTCCGGGGCGCGCACGGCTCCGCAGCGACGCCGCGGGAGGCCGTGCCCGCCGTGGGCGAGGCCCCGTCCCGGCCGGCCCGCACCACGCTCTCGTCGGACCGGTGCGTCCCCGTGTACCCGACCGGCCTCGAACCGTTCTGGCCCAGCCGCCGCGCCCCGGCGTACAGCGAGCTCTGTCGCTGATCCCGCACCGGCCCGCCTGACCGTCCGGCGGTCCGGTCCGACCGCCGCGCGGCCCGCTGCACGCGCCCGGTCCCGTGCACCCGCCCGCACACCGGCGCCCGGTCACCGGCGCCCCCGACCCGCGCCCCCGGCGCGGGCCCCACCACGGAAGGACCCCGTTCCGATGCCCCCGCACGTCCTGCGCCCCGGCTCCCGCAGGCGCACCGCCGCCGTCCTCGTCGCGCTGCTGGCCACCGTCGGTGTGCTGGCCGGTTGCTCCCGCGCCGACGAGGGCGGCGACGCAGCCGCCCCGGCCGAGACCTCCCCCGCCGCCGAGGTCCGGCTCGGCTACTTCCCGAACATCACCCACGCCCCCGCGCTGATCTCGGTGCGCAACGGCCTGTTCACCGAGGAACTCGGTGACACGAGGCTCACCCCGCAGACCTTCAACGCCGGCCCGGACCAGGTCTCGGCGCTGCTCGGCGGTTCGATCGACGTCGCCTTCATCGGTTCCGGCCCGGCGATCAACGCCTTCTCCCGTTCGAACGGCGAGGCGGTCCGACTGGTCGCCGGGTCCACCTCGGCCGGTGCGCAGCTGGTGACCACGCCGGACATCACCACCCCCGATCAACTGCGGGGCAAGACGATCGCGACACCGCAGCTGGGCAACACCCAGGACGTCACGCTCAAGACCTGGCTCCACGAGCACGACATCCCGATCGGCGACGGGCCGGACGCGGTGACGGTGCAGAACATCGAGAACCCGCGCACCCTCGACCTGTTCAGGCAGGGCACGGTCGCAGGCGGCTGGCTCCCGGAGCCGTGGAGCTCCCGGCTGGTCGACGCAGGCGCCTCGGTGTTCCTGGACGAGCGGACCCTCTGGCCCGACGGCGAGTTCCCGACCACGGTGATCATCGTCCGTACCGAGTTCCTGCAGCAGCACCCGGAGACCGTCGAGGCGATCCTGCGCGCCGAGCAGCGGGCGATCGAGTTCATCCGTGACGAACCCGAGCAGGCCCGCACCATCTCCAACCAGGCGATCGAGGAGATCACCGGGAACGCCCTGACCGAGCCGGTGCTCGACCGGGCCTTCGGCGAGCTGACCTTCGACACCGACCCGCTCGCCGCCACCTGGCCGCTGCTGGCGCAGGACGCCGTCACCGCCGGCATCGCGGACTCCGCCGCCGATCTCACCGGCTTCCTCGAACCGACCGCGATCAACACCGTCCGCGAGGCCGCCGGCGAACCCGCCATCGACCCGGCCGGGCTCGACGCGAGCTGACGACCGCCACCACCGACGAGGGGACCACCGATGCCTGCCGATCTCACCGATCGCACCACCGTCACCAGTGTCCGACCCGCACCCGCCGCCGCCGTGGAGCTGCGCGGCGTCGGCAAGACCTTCGGCCACGGTCCGGGGGCGGTGACCGCGCTGAAGGGGATCGACCTGACGGTCGCCGACGGCGAGTTCGTCTGCCTGCTCGGCGCGTCCGGCTGCGGCAAGTCGACGCTGCTGAACCTGCTCGCGGGCCTCGACGACGCCACGGCCGGCACCGTGTCGGTCGGTTCGGTGCGGCCGTCGTTCATGTTCCAGGAGGCCGCGCTGATGCCGTGGCTGACCGCCCGGCACAACGTCGAGCTGCCGCTGCGGCTGGCCGGGCACGGCCGCGCAGCACGGGCCCGGCGGGCCGAGGAGCTGCTGTCGCTGGTCCGGCTGGAGGGGGTCGGGAGCAAGCGCCCGCACGAACTCTCCGGCGGCATGCGGCAGCGGGTCTCGCTGGCCCGCGCGCTGGCCGCGGCCACCGGCCTGGGTGCCGACGACCCCGGTTCGGACACCACCGGCCTGCTGCTGATGGACGAGCCGTTCGCCGCGCTCGACGCGATCACCCGCGACGTGCTGCAGGGCGAGCTGCTGCGCGTGTGGCGGGCGACCGGCACGACGATCGTGTTCGTGACCCACGACGTCCGCGAGGCCGTCCGGCTGGCCGAGCGGGTCGTGCTGCTGTCCTCGCGCCCCGGCACCGTGGTCCGCGAATGGGAGGTCCCCACCCAGGGGCACGGCGCGGAACAACAGGCCCGGCTGCACGACGACATCACCGGACGGCTGCGGCAGGTGATCACCAGCCATGCCGCGTGAGGACCGACGCCGCCCGGTCGGTGTGCTCGGGGACGACACCACCGTCACCGACCACCACGTCTCGGGCCGCCGCACTCCGGGCAGTGACGACCCGGGCAGTGACGATCCGGGCAGCCACTCCCCCGGCAGTGACAATCCGGGCAGCGACTCTCCGGATCGGGGCACCTCCGACCACGACACCGCCGACGCGATCGCCGGGCTGGACGCGCTGGACACCCCGGTGGTGCGGCGGACACCGTGGTGGCGGCAGCTGCTGCGCACCTGGCTCCCGCCGCTGGTCGCGCTCGCCGCGATCGTCGGCGTCTGGCAGATGGTGTGGGCCTCGGCGGTGCTGCCGGAGTTCCGGCTGCCCGCCCCCGGCGCGGTCGGGACGGAGTTCCTCGGCATCGTCGTGGACGGCTCCATCTGGTCGATCCTGTGGACCTCGATCAGCCGCGCCGCGGTGGGTTTCCTGTTCGCGCTGGCCATCGCCACCCCGCTCGGCCTGCTGGTGGCGAAGGTCCCCGTCGTCCGGGCCGCGATCGGCCCGCTGCTGACCGGCCTGCAGTCACTGCCCTCGGTCGCCTGGGTGCCCGCCGCGGTGCTGTGGTTCGGTCTGACCGACGCCACGATCTTCTTCGTGGTGCTGCTCGGCTCGGTGCCCTCGATCGCGAACGGCCTGGTCGCCGGGATCGACCAGGTACCGCCGATCCTGCCCCGGGCCGGACGGGTGCTCGGGGCGACCGGCTTCGCGATGGCCCGCTTCGTGCTGCTCCCCGCGGCCCTGCCGGGATACCTGGCCGGCTGCAAGCAGGGCTGGGCGTTCGCCTGGCGGTCGCTGATGGCGGCGGAGATCATCGCGATGGGGCCCGCGCTGGGGATCGGCCTGGGCGCCTACCTCAAGAACGGGGCCGACGTCAGCAACATCTCCCAGGTGTTCGCCGGCATCCTGCTGATCCTCATCGTCGGGATCGGGATCGAACTCCTGGTGTTCCGGCCGCTGGAGCGCCGGGTGCTGCGGGCACGCGGACTGGCCCTGACCGTCTGAGCAGCGATCCCGGCGCACGCGGGTCCTCCGTGGCACGTCGCCACGGAGGACCGCGCGTGGTCCGCGAAGGACGCGCAACGTGTCCGGACCGGTACGACCCCTTCCCACCTGCCGAAACACGGTGAGTTCAATCCCAACCGCAGGGGTTGGGTTTCGGCCCTGGCCGGGCTACCGTTCACTCATGACCGGTTCGGTGCTGCTGACGACGCGGGGTCACATCGACCTCCTGCGCGTCGCGTCGGCGCTCTGTCGGCCCTGACCGCCGACCGGCCCCACGGACCCGACCGCCCGGCAGCCGGCACCGCGTCACAGTGCCGGAACCGCCGACCTCGGCGGACTCGCACAGGGCTGACAGCGAGCGCGCTGCCGGCCCCGGCAGCTCCGCCGCGCCCGCGGTCCTGCCGGCCCGGACGACTCCGCCCGCGGTGACCGCACCGAGCCCGCGGGCTCCGCCGACCGTGCCGGTCGGGTCGGTCCTCGCACCCCTGCTCGGACCCGCGCCCACCCCGACATCCCGCTGGGAGCATCCATGACCACGACGTCCGAACGCGAGCGCACGCACGCCCCGCCAGAGCTGGAGACACTCCGGACCGGCCACGAACACGGCGCGGGCCGGATCCCGCGCTGGGTGGTGAAGACCGCGTCGCCGGTGGCGCTCGTCGTGCTGTGGCAGGTGCTGTCCAGCACCGGCGTCCTCCCCCGCGACGTGCTCGCCGCCCCGCTCACCGTCGTCGGCACCGCCGCCGACATGTGGGCCGACGGTGCGATCCAGAGCGCGGTGCTCACCTCCACCGGCCGGGTCGTCGCCGGGATCGCGATCGGCCTGGTCACCGCGGTCGTCCTCGCCACCCTGTCCGGGTTGTTCCGGATCGGTGAGGACGTGATCGACGCCCCGGTCCAGATGCTCCGCACGGTCCCGGTGATCGGCCTGATCCCACTGCTGATCATCTGGTTCGGCATCGGCGAGGAACCCAAGATCGCGCTGATCGCGCTGGCCGTGACCTTCCCGCTGTACATGAACCTCTTCGGCGGCATCCGCAACGTCGACGCCACCCTCGTCGAGGCCGCCCGCACCCTGGGGCTCGGCTGGTTCGGCCAGGTCAGGCACGTGATCCTGCCGTCGGCGATGCCGCAGTTCCTGGTCGGTCTGCGGTTCTCGCTGGGCACCGCGTGGCTGGCCCTGGTGTTCGGCGAGACGATCAACGCCACCTCCGGCATCGGCTACGAGATGAACACCGCCCGCGAGTTCTTCCAGACCGACGTGATCGTCGTCTGCCTCGCGCTCTACGCACTGCTCGGACTGCTCGGCGACTTCGTCGTGCGGATGCTGGAGAGGGGGTTCCTGTCGTGGCGACCGGCGTTCAGCGGGAAGTGAGCCGCACCGGCGGCCGGGCCGTCACGGTCCGCGGACTGACCCGCCGCTTCGGCGACCGCACCGTTCTGGACGATCTCGACCTCGACATCGAGCCGGGCCAGTTCGTGGCGCTGCTCGGCGCATCCGGCTGCGGGAAGTCGACGCTGCTGCGGATCCTCGCCGATCTCGACCACGACGTCTCCGGCGTCGTCACGGTCGCCCGGCGGCGCGCGGTCGGTTTCCAGGCGCCCCGGTTGCTGCCGTGGAAGAAGGTGTGGCGCAACGTCGTGATGGGCCTGCCCGGCCGGCCGGACCGGGCCCGGGCGGAGGCCGCACTGGCCGAGGTCGGCCTGTCGCACCGCACCGACGTGTGGCCGAAGGTGCTCTCCGGCGGTGAGGCGCAGCGGGCCGCGCTGGCCCGGGCACTCGTCCGCGACCCGGACCTGCTGCTGCTCGACGAGCCGTTCTCCGCGCTCGACGCGCTCACCAGGATCACCGCCCGCGGGCTGGTCGACGAGCTGTGGCAGCGACACCGGTGTGCCGTGCTGCTGGTCACCCACGACGTCGAGGAGGCGCTGGTGCTCGCCGACCGCGTGCTCGTGATGGAGGGCGGCCGGATCTCCTACGACGCACCGGTCCCGATCGACCGGCCACGCGACGTCACCGATCCCGATTTCCAGCGCCTGCGCGCCGAGCTGCTCGGCCGCCTCGGTGTCCACCAGCACCCCCAGGAGGAGCAGTGACCGCAGCAGCGAGCGCCGAGGTCGAGTTCATCGGCATGATCGGGACCCAGGAGGTCTCCGAGATCCGGCCCGCGACCGGTCCGGTGGTCGACCGCGCCGCCGTGCGCGGGTTCGTCGCCGCGCACGAGGAGGCGGGTTTCGACAAGGTCCTGGTCGGCCACTCGTCGTCCACCCCGGACGGGTTGCAGGTCGCCGCCTACGCTGCCGCGCACTCCGAGCGGCTCGGCTTCCTGGTGGCGCACCGGCCCGGGTTCACCGCGCCGACCCTGGCCGCCCGCCAGTTCGCGACCCTGGACCACTTCACCGGTGGCGGTCGGCTCGCGCTGCACGTCATCTCCGGCGGCAGCGACGTCGACCAGCGGCGCGACGGCGACTGGCTGGACAAGGAGCAGCGCTACGCCCGCACCGACGAGTACCTCTCCGTCCTGCGCCGGGCCTGGACCGAGCCGGAGGAGTTCGACCACCACGGCGAGTACTACCGGGTCGCCGGGGTCCGCCACGAGATCCGCCCGCTGTCGACGATCCCGATCTATTTCGGGGGGTCCTCCGAGGCCGCCTACCGGGTCGGTGGCAGGCACGCCGACGTGTTCGCACTGTGGGGCGAGCCGCTGGCCGGGACGGCCGAGCAGATCACCCGCGTGCGGGAGGCCGCACGCGCGGCCGGGCGGGCCGAGGCACCGCGGATCAGCGTGTCGTTCCGGCCGATCCTGGGCGACACCGAGGAGCAGGCGTGGGCCAGGGCCCGCGACGTGCACGCCCGGATCGTGGCGGCGAACGGCGGCCACGGCTCCTTCACCGGGACCCGGATGCGTGAGCCCGGCGCCCCGGCCAACGTCGGCTCCCAGCGGCTGCTCGCCGCGGCCGCCGCGGGTGAGGTGCACGACCGTTGTCTGTGGACGGCGACGGCGGCGGCGTCCGGCGCCGCCGGCAACTCCACCGCCCTGGTCGGCACCCCGGACACGGTCGCCGCCGCGCTGGCCGACTACGTCGATCTCGGCGTGAGCACGCTGCTGATCCGCGGTTACGACCCGATCGCCGACGCCCGCCGCTACGGCGCCGAACTGCTGCCCGCGGTCCGCGCCGAGCTGGCCCGCCGGGCCACGGCCGTGCGGGTCCCGGCATGAGCGCGCCGGCCACCGCCACCGCCCGCTGGACGCCGGAGAGCGCGTCCCGGGGCACCGTCGTCGTGCTCGGGGGGCGCGGCGAGCACCCGGGCCTCTACGCCCGGCTCGGACGTCGCCTGGCCTTCGACGGCTGGACGGTCGTCGCCCCGGAGAACACCGGGAGCACCGGGAGCACCGGGAGCACCGCCGGGGCCGTCGGGGCGGCGCTCGACGACGCCACCGGCGCCCGGGTGCTGCTCGGCTCGGACACCGGCGCGCTGCGCGCCTGGGAGATCGCCGGCGCCGTCTCGCCGGACGCGCTGGTCCTGGCCGGATTGCCCGCGGCAGCACCGGAGGGCGGCCCGCCGCTCGACCGCGCCGGCGAACTCGACGCCCGCACCGCGTGCCCGGTGCACCGTGGCGTGCTGGAGTCCGATCCGGCGTTCCGCTGGGGCGAGCTCGGCGAACCGGCCGCACCGGTGCCGTCCTCCGCGCTGCCCGAGATCCCGGTGCTGTGGCTGCACGGTGACGCCGACGTCGTCGCCCCGCTCGCCGCGGTGCGGACGCTCGTGCGGCCGACCGACGAGCTCGCCGTCGTCGCCCACGGGGTGCACGACGTGCTCAACGACCAGTTCCACCGGATCGTCGCGGCCCGCCTGGTGCTGTTCCTGGAGCAGGTCGCCAAGGGGGCGAGGTTCCTCGCCCCGGCCGCGGCGCAACCGGTGGCACGCACCCGGCGGGCCGCACCGCTCAACGTGTCCGCCCGGCTCGACCACGCGTTGCGGGCACTCACCGAACTGGCCACGGCCGCCACCGACGACGACGGGACCGGTACCCGCACCTGCGAGGCGATCTCCCGGTCCCGCGGTGTCCCGCTGAACTCGTTGGTGAACATCATGCTGGCGCTGCGCCGGGCCGGGCTCGTCACCAGCAGGCGCGGTTGCGAGGGCGGATACCGGCTCGCCCGGCCCGCCGGTGCGATCACCGTCGCCGACGTCGTCCGCGCCACCGAGGGCGCACTGGCGACGGTGCGCGGCGACGGCCCGGCCGCCGTCCTGTGGGCGGACCTCGAACGCACCGTCGCCGACTTCCTGACCGGTCACACCCTCACCGAACTCACCCCGGAGCGTTCTCCCCGATGAGCAGCACCGATGCCTTTCACCCCGATCTGGGACCGGTCCCCGGCGATCCGCCCGCACACGCCAGGGTGCACCTGATCCGCGGCGCCGATCTGACCGCCGACACCGCCCAGACCAGCGGGATGTCGCGGCGCGAGGCCGTCAGCGGCCGGACCGTCGGCTCGCGGAAGCTGTGGACCGGTGAGACGCACGTCGCGCCGGACACCCACTCCGGCGACCATCACCACGGCGAGGCCGAGACCTCGATCTACGTGGTCAGCGGGCGCCCGCGGTTCGTCTTCCACGACGGCACCGGCGAGGTCGCGCTGCAGACCGAGCCGGGTGACTACGTGTTCGTCCCGCCCTACGTCCCGCACCGCGAGGAGAACCCCGACCCGGAACACCCGGCCGTCGTCGTGATCTCGCGCAGCACCCAGGAGGGGATCGTCGTGAACCTCCCCTCGCTCACCCCGCTCACCGATCCGGAGCCCACCCCGTGAACCGCAGACTCGCGCTCCCCGCCCTGCTCGCCGCGCTCGCGCTGGTCCTGGCCGGCTGCGCAGGCGGTGCCCCGGCCGACGACGGCCCGGTCGATCTCTCGGAGGTGACCCTGCAGGTCGGTGACCAGGCCGGCATCCAGTCGGCGCTCGTCGAGGCCTCGGGCGTGCTGGAGGGTGCGCCGTACACGGTCGAGTGGGCCCAGTTCCCGGCCGCCGCCCCACTGCTGGAGGCGCTGCGCAGCGAGGCGATCGACGTCGGCATCGCGGGTGACGCACCGACCCTGACCGCACTCTCCTCCACCGACCGCATCAAGATCGTGAAGGCGACCCGGGCACCCGCGAAGGGCGGCCTCGCCCTGCTGGTGCCCGGGGACTCCCCGGTGCAGACGGTCGCCGAGCTGCGCGGGGCGACCGTCTCCCCCACCACCCAGGGCAGCATCAGCCACTACCTGCTGCTGCGCGCCCTGGAGGAGGCCGGGGTGCCCTCCGAAGAGGTCGAGATCTCGTTCCTGCAGCCGGTCGACGCGGCCGCGGCTCTGAACTCGGGGGCGATCGACGCCTGGGCGACCTGGGATCCCTACACCGCCATCGCCGAGCGGGAGTCCGGCGCCCGGATCCTGCGTGACGCCGAGGGGCTCGGCACCGGTCTGACCTTCCTCGACGCCAACACCGCGGCGTTGGACGACCCGGGAAAGCGGGCGGCGATGACCGACTTCACCGAGCGCTACACCCGCGCGTTGCAGTGGGCGTGGGAGAACCCGGAGGAGAACGCGAGGATCTTCTCCGAGCTGACCGGCCGCCCCGCGGAGATCGCCGGCCTGGTGGCCGAGCGGGCCCTGCGCGAGACCCCGCCGCTGGACGACGCCCTGGTCGCCGAGGTCCAGGAGGTCGCCGACCGCTACGTCGACTACGGCGTGCTGCGCAACCCGGTCGACGTCGCCTCGGCGGTGGACGAGCTGGGCGGACCGGACGGTTCCTGAGCCCCGTGATGGCCGGTGGCGCCGACCACCGACGGCGACCGCCGCTCAGGAGCGGGTCAGCCCGACCGGGTTGCCCGCCGGGATGTCGCTCGCGGCCACCGCCGTGGCGAGCGGATCGAGCAGTTCGAGCAGCTCCGCCGAGCGGTGCTCGCCGAGCGCACGCCACGGGCCGTCCGCGGCCCGGTCGGTGTCGCGTTCGATCCCGTCCCGCTCGGCGGCGCCGGCCGCGGTGAGCGCGCCGTCGGCGTCCAGCCAGCCACGCCGGCGCAGATCGTCGGCACCGGCCATCCAGTCGTCCTCGCTCCAGCCGCGGGCGGTACGCAGCCACTCGGCGTCGGCCTCACCGGCCGCGGCCTTCAGCAGGTGCGCGGCGACCGGGCCGATGTCGCGGGCGACCAGCACCGCGACGTGCCCGTCGCCGCGGTGCTCGCGCAACGTGGTGGTGGCCTGCCACAGCGTCTCCAGCGGACCGTCCGGCCGGGGCAGCGCGGCATTCGCCGCGGCGAGCACCCGGCCGGCGACGTCCACCGAGGACGCCGCCGACCAGGCCAGCTCCGCGGCCCGGGCGAGCACCGGAGCCGCCGCACCGGCCGGATCCGGGCGGATCCGGCGCAGGGCCGCGCACGCACCGGACGACCGGGCGGCCAGCGCGGCCTCCGGCGGTGCCAGCGACCAGACCTCGGGCAGCGCCCTGGCCACCATCGCCGGGTGGAAGTTGTGGAACGCCGCCGTCACCGGCGCCGCACCCACCGGCCCCAGCGGGGCGGCACGCATCGCGAAGTAGCCCCGCCAGAACCCGCGATAACCCACCGCCTCCGCCGCCGCCCGGGCCTCCGGGGTGAAGTAGACGACGTCGTGGATCGGTTCGAGGCGCTCCCACAGCGCACGCGAGGTCACCACGACACGGTAGGTCGCCCCGGGCCCGCTAGGACAGGTGGTGGCGCTCCTGGAGCCCGTACACCGGTGTCGGGATGCCCTCCTGCCTGGCCTTGAGCTGCAGCGCCAGGTACAGCGAGTAGAACCGGCTCTGGTGCAGGTTCCCGCCGTGGAACCAGAGGTTCGGCTGCTGGGTCGGCTTCCACATGTTGCGCTGCTCGCCCTCCCAGGGCCCCGGGTCCTTGGTCGTGTCCGACCCGAGCCCCCAGACCTTGCCGACCCGGTCGGCGACCTCCTGGCCGACGATGTCGGCTGCCAGACCGTTCATCGACCCGTAGCCGGTGGCGAACACCACGAGATCGGCCTCGAGCTCGGTGCCCTCGGCCAGCCGGACACCGTTCTCGGTGAACTCGCTGACCTGCCCCTTGGCCAGCTTGACCCGGCCGTCGGCGACGAGATCGGCGGCGCCGACGTCGATGTAGTAGCCCGAACCCCGGCGCAGGTACTTCATGAACAGCCCGGAGTCGTCGTCGCCGAAGTCGAGATCGAAGCCGGCCTCGGTGAGCCGCCGGTAGAAGTCGGCGTCGACCTCGCGCGCCTTGTCGTAGGTCGGCTTCTGGAAGGTGTGCATGATCCGGTAGGGCAGCGACGCGAAGATCATGTCCGCGGTGTGGGTGTCGATCCCGGCCGCGACCGCCCGCTCCGAGTAGAGGTCACCCAGGCCGAGCTCCATCAGGGTGTCCGACTTGATGATGTGGGTGGAGGAACGCTGCACCATCGTGACCTCGGCGCCCACCTCCCACAGCGCGCCGCAGATGTCGAACGCCGAGTTGTTCGACCCGACGACGACGACCTTCTTCCCCTTGTAGGCGTCCGGGCCGGGATGCTGCGAGGAGTGCTGGACCTCCCCGGTGAACCGCTCCTGCCCCGGGAGCGTCGGCATGTTGGGCTTCCCGGACACGCCGAGCGCGAACACGAGCTGCCGCGGCCGCAGCGTGATCTCCTCGCCCTCCCGGTCGACGACGAGGTCCCACCGTCCGCTCGCCTTGTCGAAGGTGGCCGAGCGGGCGGTGGTGGAGCCCCAGTAGTTGAGCTCCATGATCCGGGTGTAGAACTCCAGCCAGTCGCCGATCTTGTCCTTCGGCGCGAACACCGGCCAGTTGTCCGGGAACTTCAGGTAGGGCAGGTGGTCGTACCAGACCGGGTCGTGCAGGGCGAGGCTCTTGTACCGCTTGCGCCAGGAGTCGCCCGGCCGCTCGTTGCGCTCGACGATGATCGTCGGGACACCGAGCTGGCGCAGCCGTGCACCCAGCGCGATCCCGCCCTGGCCGCCGCCGACGATCACGACCTCCGGGTCGCGCGTGCGGCCGAGCTCGGCCAGTTCCCGCTCGCGCTGCTCCTTCCAGGTCACCCGGTCGGGGTTCGCGCCGTGCTCGGTGCCGAACGGCCGGTTCTCCCCGCGCGGCTCCTCGTGGCCCTTCAGCTCGTCGAGGGTGGTGAGGAACGTCCAGGCCCGGGTCGCGCCGTCCTCGGTGACGAGCCGGGCGTGGCCGGAACCGCGGCCGACGGCCGTCTCGAAACCGAACCAGAACTCGGTGACACCGCCGGCCTCGGTGGGCTCGGCGGTGATCGTCCAGTTCGTCGGGTCGGTGCCCTCCAGGGTCGCACCGAGCAGGCCCCGGACACCCTCGTGGTGCTCGACGGTCTTCAGGTTCCAGGTGAACGCGACCAGGTCGCGCCAGTAGCTCTCGGCGGCGAACAGCCCGACCGCCCGGTCGACGTCGCGGGCCGCCAGTGCGTCGCCGAACGCGGTCAACCAGGTCTGCGCCGTGTCGCGGGCCGTGGACTTCTCGAGTGTCTCGGTCACGTCGGAACCTCCTGCGAGCGGGTTCGCACGACCGCGGCGGTGCTCGCCGTCCGTGCCACGGTCGTCGGGGCAACCCGTGCAGTGAACACCACACGTCGAGTTCCACGACACGGTTGCGGCAAGGTTGCATCCGCTGTTCCGAACAGGGATCGGTACGGCATGCTCGCCACCGTGCGGGTGCTCGTGATCGAGGACGACGACGGAGTCGCCGGGGCCGTCGTGGACGCGTTGCGGACGCGGGGCCACGGCGTGCTGCACGCGGCGACCGCCGGGGCCGCGGCGGCCCTGCTGAGCGAGGCGGAGCTGGTGCTGCTCGACCTCGGGCTGCCCGACGGCGACGGGCTGACCCTGTTGCGCAGGCTGCGCCGCGACTCCAGCGTCCCGGTGATCGTGCTGACCGCCCGGTCCACCGAGCGCGACGTGGTCCGCGGGCTGCACCTGGGTGCCGACGACTACCTGGTGAAACCGGTCCGGTTGCGCGAGCTGCTGGCCCGGGTGGACGCCGTCGCCCGCCGGGTACCCTCTCCCGCGTTCGTGCCGAACGTGGTCGACGCGCAGGACGTCCGGATCGACCTGGACGCCCGGCGGGTCACCGTGGCGGGCCGGGAGCTGTCGCTCACCGCGACCGAGTACGCCGTGGTCGCGGTGCTGGCCCGGCGGCGGGGGGTGGCGGTGAGCCGCCAGCAGGTGCTCGACGAGGTCTGGGGGGATGCCACCGTGTCCGGTTCCAAGGCGCTGGACGTGCACATCGCGGCCCTGCGTTCGAAGCTCGACCGGCCGGGGCTGGTCGCCACCGTGCGCGGTTTCGGCTTCCGGTTCGGTGGATGACGGCGTGCGCAGACGTCTCCTCCTGGCGCTGTCCCTGTGCTGTCTGCTGACGGTCGCCGCGTTCGTGGCACCGCTGCTCGACGAGCGTGCGACCGCACGGGCGCAGACCCTGGAGATGAGCCGGGCGCACGACCTGGACCGCTTCGTCGCCCTCGCCGCGGTGAACGCCGACCTCGAGTACGAGCTGTGTGCCGAGCTGCAGCGCAGCGTCCACCGGCACGCCGAGCTGTACGGCGAGGGAGTGCTCGTGGTCGACGAGCTGGGCACCCCGCTCGTGTGGTCCGGGCTGGAACCCGACGACCCCGGCGTCCCGGCCGCCCTGGACGCCGCACTGCGCAACGAGCCGCCCGCCGTACCCGACCGGATCACCCCGTTCGACGCCGAACCGATCCTCGCCTGGAAACCGGTCGGCGTCGGCAGCCGCGCCGAGGGGGCGGTCCTGCTGCAGATCGACCCGTCCCGGGCCGCCGCCGACGTGACCGCCGCGTGGTCGCTGGTGCTCGCCGGGGCGCTCGCGGCGGCGGTGGCGTTCGTGGGTATCGCGCTGGCCGTCGCGCGCTGGGTGCTGCGCCCGGTCGACGCGCTCGCGGAAGGGGTCGGCGCGGTGGCGCAGGGCCGGGCCGGTGAGCAGATCGCGGTGTCCGAGGGTCCCGCCGAGCTACGGGCGCTGACCGAGTCGTTCAACCGGATGTCGGCGGCGGTACGGGCCGGTGCCGAGGAGCAGCGACGCCTGGTCGCCGACGCCTCCCACCAGATCCGCAATCCGCTCGCCGCGCTGCGCCTACGGGTGGACGGCCTGGAGCCGCACGTCGACGAGATCGGCCGCAGCGCCTACGACTCGGCTCAGCAGGAGGTCGACCGGCTGGAACGGCTGCTGGACGGCATGTTGGGGCTGGCGTCGGCCGAGGCGACGGCGTCCGCGGTCGCCGCCGGTTCGGACGAGGTCGCGCGCTGCGACGCCGGCGAGGTCGCCGCGCGGCGGGTGGACGCCTGGCGACCGGTCGCCGACGCCGCGGGCGTCGCACTGCTCGGCGACGGCACGCCCGGCCTGTTCACCGGATGGCCGGACACCGACCTGGAACAGGTGCTCGACGTCCTCATCGACAACGCCATCCGGCACACCGGCTCCGGCACCACGGTGCGGGTCCGGTGGACGAGCGACGCCACGACGGTCACCGTCACCGTCGCCGACGACGGCCCGGGGCTCGCCGACGGTGACCTGGAGCGTGCCCGCCAGCGCTTCTGGCAGGCTCGTTCGGCCGGTGGTTCCGGTCTCGGGCTGGCCATCGCCGACCGGCTGGTCGCCGGCCGTGGTGGCGTCCTGACCCTCGGCCGCAGCGCCGCGGGAGGGCTGCTCGCGACGGTGGCGCTGGAGCGGCTGTGACGGGTGCGGTCCGGCGCCGTGCCTTCCTCGGCGGGTTGCTCCTCCTCCCGCTCGCGGCCTGCGGTGCGTCCCCCCGGCCGGTACTGCGGCTCGCCACCGGTGAGAACGGCGGCTTCTACTCCGAGTTCGGTCGTCTGCTGGGTGCCGCCTCCGGCGGTCGCGAACGGGGGATCGACCCCGTCGCCACCGGTGGGTCCCGGGAGAACGTGGAGCTCGTGGCGCGCGGGGCGGCCGCCGTCGGGCTGGCCATGACCGACGTCGTGCGCGACGCCCGGGCCGGGACGCCGCCGTTCGAGCGGCCGTTGGACCTGCTCGCCCTGGGCCGGGTGTACGAGAACTACCTGCAGCTGGCCGTCCGGGCGGACTCGCCGGTCACCGGACTGGCCGATCTCGCCGGTCGGCCGGTGTCGCTCGGCTCGTCCGGGTCCGGTGCGGCACTCGCCGGTGCGCGCCTGTTCGCGGTGGCCGAGGTCGGGGTGCAGGCGCGGCAGCTGTCGCTGGCCGAGGCCACCGCGGCGCTGGCGGACGGCCGGATCGAGGCCATGATGTGGTCGGGAGGGTTGCCGACCCCGGCCGTCGACGCGCTCGCGAAGCGCGTGCCGATCCGGTTGCTGCCGCTGGCCGACCACATCGGCACGCTCCGGCTGATCGTCGGGGCCGGGTTGTACACGGCGGGCGTCATCCCGTCGGGGGTCTACGGATCGACCGGCCCGGTGGTCACGATCGGGGTGCCGAACCTGCTGGTCAGCAGCTCCGAGCTGACCGACGACGACGCGGCGGCCATCGCCCGGTTGCTCGTGGAGCGGGCGCACGAGCTCACCCCGGTCTCGGCGCTGGGCACCCAGTACCTGGATCAGCCCTCGCTGATCGACACGGTCGGTGTCCCGATGCACCCCGGCGCCGCCGCCGCCTACCGCGAGATGCACGGCTAAGCGCTTGCAGCGCAACACTAAGAGCTCACTAAGAATGCCGGAGGGGGCTCCCCGGGGCATCTAGCGTCCCGGCGTCCGGGAACGGCGAGGAGGAGCCCCGACCCATGAGCAACGAGACACTGCAGCAGGGTCCCGTGGAGCCCCTGCTCCCACCGACCGGGAAGGACCGGTTTCGCAGCCTCGGGCCCGGTCTGCTGGCGGCGGCGACCGGTGTCGGCGCCGGCGACCTGGTCGCGACGATGATCGCCGGTGCGCAGTACGGCACCGCGCTGCTGTGGGCCGCCCTGCTCGGCACCGTGCTGAAGCTGGCACTCGGCGAGGGCGTCGGGCGCTGGCACCTCGCCTCCGGTTCCACCCTCCTCGACGGGTGGCGCCGGCTCGGGCGCTGGGCGACGACCTTCTTCGCGGCCTACATCGTCATCTGGGGGTTCGTGTACGGGGCGACCGCGATGTCGGCGGTCGGTCTGCCGTTGAACGCGCTGTTCGGCGGCCTGTCCGTGCGCTACTGGGCGATGATCGCCGGTGTGGTCGGCCTCGCGCTCGTCTGGGCGCAGCGCTACCACGTCTTCGAGAAGTTCATGACGGTGCTGGTCTTGATCAAGTTCGTGTCCGTGGTGTCGGTGGCCGTGCTGGTCACCCCGGACCTCGGTGAGCTGGCGAACGGGCTGGTCCCGCGGCTGCCCGACGGCTCGGTCGTCTACGTGCTCGGGCTGATCGGCGGTGTCGGCGGGACGATCACGATGGCCGCCTACGGCTACTGGATGTTCGCCAAGGGGTGGAAGGGCACCGGCTGGCTGTCGATGATGCGTCTCGACAACACCGTCGGTTACGTGATGACCGGCATCTTCGTGATCGCGATGCTGGTGGTCGGCTCGACCATGCTGCTCGGCCAGGACCTCACCGAGAACGACCGCGGTCTGCTCACCCTGGGTGAGGCTCTCGGCGCCGGTTACGGGGAGTGGGCCAGGATCCTGTTCCTGGTCGGCTTCCTCGCGGTGACCTCCAGCTCGCTGCTGGGTGTGTGGAACGGGGTCAGCCTGCTGTTCGCCGACATGGTCCGCACGCTGCGGCTGCCGCACGGCAAGGCCGCCGAGACGGTCGGCACGGACGCCGCCGTCGGCGCGGCGGCGACCACGGACGCCGCCGTCGGCGCGGCGGCGACCACGGCCGCCGCCGGTGACGGCGCCGCCGCCCCGGGAGCCCCCGCAGAGCGCTCCGGTGCCTTCGTCGCCACCGAGATCGAACGCTCGCTGCCGTTCCGCGGTTACCTGCTGTGGCTGACCGTCCCGCCGATGGCGCTGCTGTTCATCGACCGCCCGTTCGGGCTCACGCTCGTGTACGGCGTCCTCGGCTCGGTGTTCATGCCGTTCCTCGCGATCACGCTGATGCTGCTGCTCAACTCGAAGCGGATCGCGGCCGAGGGGCGCTCGCGGTGGTTGTCGAACACCCTGCTCGCCGCGTCCTCGGCACTCTTCCTCACGCTCCTGGTGACCGACCTGTACCAGCGTTTCGCCGGCTGACGGCGCGAACGCTCCCCGGCGCCCGGCCCGCCCCCCTCGGGCCGGGCGCCTCCCCTCAGTGCACCCGCCTGCGCTGCGAATCCGGGTCGGGCCGGGTGAGCGCGACCACCCCGGCCAGCGCGACCAGGACCCCGAGCAGCGCCGCACCCTCCCAGGCGGGCCGGATCCGGTCGCCGAGCAGCGCGATGCCGACCACACCCGGCACGACCACCTCGGTCACCGACAGCACCGCCGTCGCGGTGCCCACGGCGCCGTCCTGCAGCGCCTTGGCGAAGGTGAGCACCCCGAGCACGCCCATCACCACGACCCCGTACACCAGCGGATCGAGCAGCAGGTCGGCGACGGTCCCCCAGCGGATCGGGCCGGGGTGGACGGCGCGCACCGCGAGCGCCGTCCCGCCGAACCCGAGCCCCGACAGGAACGCGAGCAGCATCGGGCGGCCTGCCCGCCACACGAACGGTGTCGCGACCAGCAACAGAGCGAACGACACCAGCAACACCGGCGTCGCCACCGGGGGTAGTGCCTCCGGGCGTTCCGGTTCGGCGCTCGCCGCGACCAGGACCAGGCCGGACAGCACCGCCACGACCGCCCATCGGTCGCGCCGGATCAGGTTCCACGGGTTCCAGCCGTGGTCGGCCAGCGTGGTCAGCGCGATCGCCCCGGCCAGGATCGACTGCACCGCGAACACCGGCAGGTAGCGCAGCGCGACGACGGTGAGCACCCAGGCGACGATGTCGGCGAACAGCCCGACCAGGAACCACGGCTGGAACCACACCGGCCGGCCGTACTTGGCCAACCGGCTGCCCTTGGCCTCCCAGAGTGCGGCGACGGTGTTGCCGATCATCGCGGCGACGGCGACGAGCAGCGCGAACAAGGTCGTCATGGCCCGCCCCATCCTGCCCGCTGTGCAACGAACCGGTGCCGGACACGCCGGTGGTCTGCCACCACCGGGGCCGCAGGGCACACTCGACGTCATGCGCATGCAGTTCGGTGTGGACGAGAGCGACGCGTTCCATGAGCGTCTGGCGGAGCTGAGCACCGGTTTCGCGGCGTGGCTCGACGAGCACGACCTGGCCGGCGAGCCGATGTCCGCCGAGCTGCTCATGCAGTACAAGTGGCTCACCGCCGACGGTGATCTCGCGAGCTGGCCGCTCGACCAGCTCACGCACTTCCTGGACGAGTGGTGCCCGCACGTCATGGCCGAGCACCGGCTCCCGCTGCGGCTGGTACCGCTCACCGTCGTGGTGTTCGTCGAGTACCTCGACGAGCAGGGCCTGCTCGCGCCGACGAGCCCGCGCCCCTCGGCGATCCGGCGGCTGTGCACCGGCTTCGCCGACACCTACGACGAGCTGGAGGCCGGCCCGATCGAGCCGCTGCTCGCCGAGTTCGAGTCGCCACCGGCACCGGTGCGTATCCCGTCACCCGCCGACCGCGCGGCCTGCGCGGCCCAGGCGCCGATCCTGCGGGACGCACGCGCGCTGGCACAGTGGTGCGGCGAGCGTGGACGGGCCCTCACCGCGACCGGGAACCTGCGGCTCGCCGACGCCCGGCACCTGGTGGAGCTGCTCGGCACCGGGGACGTGCCCGACCCGGCCGGCGGTCGCCGGCTCGCCCGCTCCGATCAGCTGCCCACCCTCACCTGGGTGCTGGAGACCGCGGTACGGGCCGGGGCGGTCCGGCGCGAGGGCGGGCGGTTGGTCGCGGAGCCGCGCTTCGCCGGGGCGGACGACACGACCGCCCACGAGGATCTGGTGCTGGCCGCCCGTGACGAGGGTGTGCTCACCGTGCTCGGGGACCGGCGCACCGAGGACGACGAATGGTCCGGCGACCTCATCGACGAGGGCATCGACGGGCTCCTCGACTCCGCGGACGAGTCCCTGAACGAGGTGGAGCGGCACGCCGTCGAGATCCTGCAGGCGCAGCTCGAGTCGGTCGCCGGTGACCTGGCCGACGAGGACGACGAGGACGAGCCCCTCCCGCATCCGGCCGACGACGCGACGCCTGCGTTCCTGGCCCTGCTGCGCCACCCCGCCGACGGGCTGGAGTTCGACACCCTCGCCGAACTGCTCGGCCTCGTCCTGGGCTGGTCGGAGTGGTTCCGGGTCCTCGACGTCGTGCCCGCGGCCACCGGCGACCTGCTCGCGCGACTCGAACGGCTGGGGCTGGTCCGCTGGGACGGTGCCGAGGCGCTGCCCGACCCGTCCGGACAGCCGCGGCGGGCCGGCGGTCGGGTCGCGCTCACCCCGGGCGGGGTCGCGTGTGCGCTGCTGGTGCTCTCCGCCGAGGGTCTCGACTTCCCGACCAGGCCCGACCCCGCTGCCGCCACGGCCGCCGACATCGTCGGTCTCGCGGGCGAGGTGCCTCCCGACCAGTGGCGCGCCGACATCGACGCCTGGTACGCGGCGCAGCCCGATCCGGCGCGTGCGGTCTCGGCGTTCGTGACCGCCGCGCTCGACCCGGACCGCCCCCTGGTCGCCGTCCTGTCCGCGACCAACGTCGCAGCGGAACGGTTCGGCTCCGGACTCGTCGACGATCTGTTGCGCGAGCATCTCGACGGGCCGCACCGCGCGCAGGTCGCCCGGCGCCTGGTCGGGCGCGGTCTGCTCGATCCGGCCGAGCTGGAACCGGACCTGCTGCTGCACGCCTCGGTCGACGTGCTCGCCGTCACGATTGACACGATCGCCCCCGACCAGTGGCCGGAGCTGTTCGCGCAGGAGTTCCCGCCGGAGACGGCCCCCGTGTTCGAGACCCTGTGGCGGTTGGACAACCCGCACCTGGGGGACGTGCTCGCCGAACTCGGCACGAGCCATCCCGACAAGGCCATCGCGAAGGCCGCGCGGCGGGCCCGGATGCGTTGGCAGAGCCGCACCGGAGGCGCGTGACGCGAGACGGGCCATGTGCGAACATATGTTCGTGCGCGGCCTGGCCACGATCCTGCACGCCGACCTGGACGCGTTCTACGCCTCGGTCGAGCAGCGTGACGATCCGCGCCTGCGCGACCGGCCGGTGATCGTCGGCGGCGGAGTGGTGCTGGCGGCGAGCTATGAGGCGAAGGCGTACGGGGTCGCGACCGCGATGGGCGGTAGGCAGGCCAGGGCGCTGTGCCCGGCCGCCGTCGTCGTCCCGCCGCGGATGGCCGTGTACGCCGCGGCGAGCCGTGCGGTCTTCGCGATCTTCCGGGACCTCACACCGCAGGTCGAGGGCCTGTCGATCGACGAGGCGTTCCTGGAGGTCGGCGGACTCGCCCGGATCTCGGGGGCACCCCGGGACATCGCGGTGCGGTTGCGTGAGCGGGTGCTCGCCGAGGCGGGCCTGCCGATCACCGTGGGCGTGGCACGCACGAAGTTCCTGGCGAAGGTCGCCAGCGGGGTCGCGAAGCCGGACGGGTTGCTCGTGGTGGACCCGGACCGGGAACGACAGTTCCTGCACCCGCTGCCGGTGGAGCGGCTGTGGGGCGTCGGGGCGGTCACCGCGGCCCGGTTGCACGAACTGGGGGTGCGCACCGTCGCCGAGGTCGCGGATCTCGGCGAGGCGGCACTGATGTCGCTGCTCGGCCCGGCCGCCGGGCGGCACCTGCACGCGCTGGCCCACCTGCGCGACCCACGCCCGGTCGAGACCGGCCGATCGCGACGCTCGATCGGTTCGCAGCAGGCGCTGGGCCGCCGCCGGCGCGAACCGGACGAGCTGGACGCGATCCTGGCCGGCACCGTCGACCGGCTCGCCCGGCGTCTGCGCGCGCCGAGGGACGGCGGTTCCAGCGGCTCGACCGGCTCCGGCGGCCCGGCGGCCCCCGGTGGCGGGCGGGTCTGCCGCACCGTGGTACTGCGACTTCGTTTCGCCGACCACAGCCGGGTGACCCGGTCGCACACGCTCCAGGTGCCGACCGCGCACACCGCGACGATCCTCGGTGCGGCCCGCCGGTTGTTGGCCGCCGCGCTGCCGGAGATCCGCGAGCGCGGCATCACGCTGCTCGGCCTGTCGCTGACCAACCTCGACCGCGACGACGCCCTGCAGTGGGAGCTCCCGTTCGACGCCCGGTCCGGGCAGGCGCTGGACACCGCGCTGGACGCGGTGCGCCGCCGGTTCGGCGCCGGGTCGCTGTGCCGGGCGACCGGGCTCGGCCGCAGCGACGACCCGGGGGTGCCGCTGCTACCCGAGCACGAGTGACCCGCCGCGGCCGCCCGACCGGTGGCGAACCGGCGGCGGTGCCCCGGCACCTCCGGCCGGAGGGGTGCGCACCGTCCCCCAACCGCGGCGATGAGCCCGGCCCGGTGGAAGGGATCAGGCGGTGGCCAGCGCGGCGTAGCGACCGGCGCCGGCCAGCAGCTCGTCGTGGGTACCCGTCTCCGCGATCCGCCCGTGGTCGACCACCGCGATCCGGTCGGCGTCGCGGACGGTGGAGAGCCGATGCGCGATCGTGATCGTCGTGCGGCCGCGGGACAGTTCGTCGAACGCGGCCTGCACGGCCCGCTCGGTCCGGGCGTCCAGCGCACTGGTGGCCTCGTCGAGTATCAGTACCTTCGGATCACGCAGCAGCGTGCGTGCGATCGCGATCCGCTGCTTCTCCCCGCCGGAGAACCGGTGCCCGCGGGAGCCGACGACCGTGTCGTAGCCGTCGGGCAGCGCGGTGATCAGGTCGTGCACCTGCGCGGCACGGGCGGCAGCCTCGATCTCGGCGTCGCCGGCGTCCGGGCGGGCGTGGCGGAGATTCTCCCGGACGGTGGCGTGCAACAGGTAGGTCTCCTGGCTCACCACGCCGACGATCCGGGTCAGATCGGCTGAGGCCAGGTCGCGGACGTCGACACCGTCGATCGTCACCCGCCCCGACGTCGGGTCGTGCAGCCGCGCGACCAGCCCGGCCAGAGTGGACTTGCCCGAGCCGGTCTCACCCACCAGCGCCAGGGTGCTGCCGGCCGGTACGTCGAGATCGATCCCGGCGACGGCGGCCGTGCCGCTGCCCGGGTAGGCATAGGTGACGTTCTCGAGGCGCACGTGCCCGCGCACCCGTGCGTGGTCCACCGGAACCGGGTGCGTCGGCTCGGCGACGTCGACGGGCAGGTCCAGGTACTCGAAGATGCGAGCGAACAGTGCCAGCGAGGCGACGATCTGGACCCCGGTCGAGAGCAGCCCCATCGCCGGCCGGAACAGGCCGGCCTGCAGCGCGGTGAACGCGACCAGGGTGCCGATGCTCGTCGTGCCCGCCGTGAACGGCAGACCTGCCGACAGATAGATGACCGCCGGGACGGCGGCGAACATGACCTGGGTGACCGCCATCGACCAGCGACCGGCGAGCTCGGAGCGCAACTCCAGGCCGATCAGCCGGGCCGACGAGTCGGTGAACCGGCGGGTCAGCTCCGGCCCGCTGCCCAGCGTCTTGGACAGGGTCGCACCGCTGATCGACAGGCTCTCCTCGACGGTCACGTTGAGATCGGCGAGCTCGCGCTGTTGCGCGGCGGTCACGGCCCTGCGGGTGCGGGCGACCCGGCGGGCCACCAGGACAGCAGGTGGCAGCACCACCAGCGAGACCAGCGTGAGCTGCCAGGACAGCGCCAGCATCGCGACCAGGGTGGCCACCGTGGTGGTCAGGTTCGACGCGATCGAGGTGGCGGTTCCGGTGATCACCGACTGCATGCCGCCGATGTCGCTCATGATCCGGGACTGCACCTCACCGGTGCGGGTCCGGGTGAAGAAGGCCATGCTCTGACGCTGCAGGTGCGCGAACACGCCGGTCCGCAACCCGTGCATGACCTCCTGCCCGATCCGGGTCGCGATCCAGGTCTGTACGACGCCGAGCACCGCGGTGACCGCTGCCACCGCCACCATCCCGCCCGCCAGCCAGGCGAGCAGCACGACGTCACGCTGCGGCAGAGCGACGTCGATGACCTCGCGCAACAGGAACGGCGAGGCCATCGCGACGATCGAGGAGAGGGCGATCGTCACGAGGACGACAGCCAGCCGGCCCCGGTGCGGGGCGAACAGGGCGGCGATCCGGCGCAGCGAGACGGTGCGGGCCGCCTCCTTCTCCTCCGGGGTCGCCGTGCGAACGTCCGGCCGCCCGGGCCGGTCGGGGATACGGGGCGCCACGTGGGCCTCCTTCACGGGCGATCTACTCATTTACTGTGGTTGCCTCACTATGAGGTTACTGTACCACCGGCTGCTAACCTGCTCCCGTGCCTGATCCCGACCCTGCCTCCGTGGGCGATCTCGTCGACTCCTTCTGGGCCGTCGCCCGCCAGGTCCGGCACGTCTCGGCCACGATGCTGGCCGCCTGGGACCTGAACCCCTCGCAGGCCAGGGCGCTGCGAGCGCTGACCCGGCACGGCGAGATGCGCCCGGGCGAGCTGGCCCGGCACCTGCGGATCACACCGCGCTCGGCCACCGAGTTCGTCGACGGACTGGCCGACCGGGGCCTGGTGGAACGGATCGCCGACCCGGGCGACCGGCGCGCCGTCCGGCTCCGACTGACCGAGCGGGGTGCGAGCACCGCCGCCGCGATCCACGAAGCCAGGGCCGAGGAGGCGCGGCGCGTCTTCGACCGGTTGCCCGAGCACGACCGGGCCGAGCTCGCCCGGATCCTGACGGTGCTGCGGCGGGCCGCCGAGGATCACCCCGCGGCCGACGGGTGCTGATCCCGGTCCGTCCCCTCCGTCGCGCGCTCGGCCGGACTCACCGCTCGCGCGACGCCACCTCGTAGCGGGTGCGCTGCAGGATCGTCCACGCCACCAGGGCGGGGTTGTCGACCATCGGGACGTGTCCGACGCCCGGCAGCACCACCAGGTCGGCGTCCGGCACGGCCGCCATCATCGGTCCGGCACAGCGGGCGTACGGGATCGTGCGGTCGGCACCGGCCCAGGCGATGCGGACCGGGCACGGTGACTCGTCGAACGGCGCGATCAGCATCGGCAGCACCGGGCGCGACGCCCGCCACGACGACGTCATCCCGTGCAGCAGCAGAAACGCTCGCCCGAACCGCCGCGACGGTGACCGGTCACCGGACGATCACCGGCTCCGCGGCCCCCCGCCGCAGCGACAGCACCTCGGTGAACCCGGCGGCGAGGCACTCGGCGAACAGCTCCCGGTCGGTGACGGCGGCGGCGTCGAGGTTGGCCCCGACACAGCAGGTGTCACCGTGGGTCACCACCGAGATCATCGCGGCGCAACCGGGCAGCGGGGCGAACGGGTAGACCCGCTCGATCCGCGCCCCGCACAGGAACGCCTCGGAGCGCAGGCCCGGCACGTTCGACGCCTGCAGGTCGTTCCCCGCGGTCGAACCACCCGCGACCAGGGCGAGCAGCGGACCGGGCAGCCTGGCCAGCAGCGGCGCGACGACGTCCGGGCTCTCCAGCGCCGGCTCGTCGCGGGCGGCCCGCATCAGCGCACCGACCGCCCGGACCCGTTCGGCCGGGTCGACGACGCCCATCGGCGCGGCCAGCCGGGCCGGCGCCCAGCGGTTGCCGCCCGCGGCGTCACCGGTGCGGCGCACCGACACCGGGACCGAGGTACGCAGCGTCGCCGCCGGGTCGACCGGACGCCCCAGCTCCTGGTGGTAGAGCCGGAACGCCCCGAGCAGCGCGGCGACGTAGGCGTCGTTGAACGAACCGCCGGCCGACTTCCCTGCCGCGCGCAGATCGGTGAACCCGGCGTCGAGCGCGACGAACCGCCAGGACAACCCGCGCGGTGCCAGCAGCTCCGAGGCCTCACCGGGCGGCGGCGCGAGTACCCGGGTAGCGGACTCCACCCACCGGACGGTCTCCCGGGCCGCCGACACCGGGTGGGTCAGTGCACCGAACACGTCCCGGGCCGTCCGGGCCGCCGCCGGCAGCAGACCGGCCTCGCGGCGCACCAGCCGGTCGACCTCGGCCAGCGGGTCGGGTGCCTCGGTCGGGGGCGCCTCGGGCTGTGGCTTCTGCGGATCGTGCTCGCGGCGGCGGCTGTGCAGCTGGGACAGCAGCTGGACGACGCCCATGCCGTCGGTGAGCACGTGGTGCAGCTTCAGCAGGAACGCGGCGCGCCCGTCCGGCAGACCCTCGACCAGCATCGCCTCCCACGGCGGCCGCTCCCGGTCGATCGGGGTCATCATGAACTGCTCGGCGATCGGGGCGAGCCCGGCCCAGAATCCGGGCCCGGAGCCGGGGAGCCGCACCCGACGCAGGTGGTAGTGCAGGTCGACCTCGGCGTCGTGGATCCAGTAGGGCGTGCCGAGCCCGGCCAGCGGCTCGCGGACCCGCTCCCGGAACCGCGGCACCATCCGGGTCGCCCACTCGGTCGCCGCCATGAGGCGCGCCCACTCCGGGGCCCGGTCGAGCAGCTCGACGGCCAGCACCGGTGCGCGGTAACGGGGATCGGACTCGGCCCGCCACATCATCACCTCGAACGGCGACATCTCACGAACCGATCCCCAGGTCAGCGGCGCCTCACTCACCGGCCGCCCCCAGATGCGGACGGCGCTCGGGCCAGCGCGCGAGGGTGTCCAGGAACAGCGTGCGGACCTCGTCGGCGTGCTTCCCGGCGTCCTCGGGCACCCAGTGCGTGGTGTCGATCGGCGGATGCACGACGACCTGCACGGTCCCCCCGCGCAACGTCTGCGCGCCCCGCCACATGATCTCCCCGGCGTTGCGGATGACCAGCGGCACGATCGGAACGCCCGCCTGCATCGCGATGTGGAAGGCGCCCTTCTTGAACCGGCCCAACCGTGGTGTCGGTGAGCGGGTGCCCTCCGGGGCGATGGCCAGCGAGATGCCCTCGTCGCGCAGTTTCTCCACGGCGGGCCGCAGCGCCTCCCTGGCCTGGGTGGTGTTGCCGCGGTCGACGAACGCGACGTCGGCGATCTGGAACAGCTGCCCCCAGAC
The DNA here is from genome assembly GCF_040659795.1 of Pseudonocardia sp. NPDC049635. NCBI lineage: Bacteria > Bacillati > Actinomycetota > Actinomycetes > Pseudonocardiales > Pseudonocardiaceae > Pseudonocardia > Pseudonocardia sp. NPDC049635. Next base: position 26,528 of record NZ_JBFAON010000012.1, on the reverse strand, counting down.
CGGGATCGAGGCGGCCTCCTTCTTCGCGACACCGGTGAAGCCGTCGCGCAGCAGCTTCATCAGGATCGGGACGTCGAACTTGGACTGGTGGTTGAACACGAACACGCACGGCCGGGCGGACACCAGGTGCTCGGCCCCGGTCACCTCGACGTCGATCCCGGACAGTCCGAACGCGACGTCGGCGCCGACGCCTGCGGCCAGGTCGACGAACTTGCGCCGCGAGCCGTGCAGCAGCCCGGCGCCGGCCGCCGCGGCGAGTCCACCCGCCATTCCGCCGTAGAAGATCGCGGTGCGGGCGACGTCGGTGAGCCCTGGGAACAGCCCTCCGCGGGGCGCGCAGTCCAGCACCGGCCAACCGTTGCGGCCGGCGAGCTCGCGCAGCGAGTCGGTGGGCGACACCGCGACCGGGTGGCCGACCGAGGAGAGGAACTCGGCGTCCTCGGTGCCGTTGGCGTACCCGAAGCAGTCGGCCGGGTCGACACCGTGGGCGGCGGCGTCGGCGAGCACCGCCTCGGCCTTGCCCGGCCCCCACAGCGAGGTGCCGACGACCCGTCCGGTCAGCACGCCGCCGTCGACCTCCAGCTCGGTGCACAGGACCCGGTCGGCGCCCAGCTCGTCGGCCATCGGCTGCACCTGGAACCGGGTCGCCGAGGACGCCATCACCACCTGGTGCCCCTGTTCCTGGTGGGCGGCGACGAGCTCCCACACCTCCGGGTGCAGCGCTCCGGCGATCTCGTCGCGGAACAGGTCGTTCCCGAGGGTGACGAGCTCGGCCTCGCTGCGCCCCTTCCAGGTCGCGAGCGTGATGGAGAGGAACTCCTTGAAGTCGTCATCGGTGCGGATGCCGCGCATCCCGGACAGCACGGTGCGCACCATCTCGAGCGGGCCGACGTCGAACTCGCGCAGCCGTCGGCGGTAGAACGCACCTGCCGAGTAGCCGTCGATGACGGTGCCGTCGTAGTCGAAGTAGGCGATGGTGCCCGGTCCGGGCGGCGCCGCCCGGACCTCGGCGAGCCGCTCGGCCCGCGCCGTGGACGTTCCCTCAGCTCGCGACACCGCTGTCCCCCTCCACGTGTCCGGTCGCCCCGGGGATCGGTACAGCCGCGCTGTCCTCCCCCTCACCGAGGACGACCTCCAGCCGGGCCCGCTCCAGACCGGCCAGCCGCCCCAGATCTTCGATCACCGCGCTGACCTCGGCCAGCCAGGCCGCCCGCCGGGCACCCGGCGCCCCACCGGCGAGCAGGCCCCGGTTCTCGGCCAGCCGCAGCGCCGTCGCGTACAGCTCGCGCGACACCGAGTCGGGCCGGTCCAGCTTGCGCTGCATGAGCATCTGCCTACCGACGCCGAGGCAGCCGTCGAGGAAGTCCTTCTCCTCCGGCATCGGGTCGTCACCGAGCACGGCGAGCCGGTCGGCGACGACGAGCTGGGCGTCGAAGAACGACCGGAGCACGCCGGGGGCGACCAGCAGCGGTGCCCGCCGCAGCGCGGCACGCGCGTCCGCGGGCTTCCCGGCGCGGTGCCGCCACTCGGCGTCGACCAGCTCGGCCTCGTTCATGATCTCGTCGCGGAACTCGGCGCGGGTGGAGAAGAAGAACTCGAACTTCAACAGGTCCCGTAGCCGGGCCAGCTCACGCCAGGCGACCTCGACCGGGTCGTCGCCCTCGTCCGCGTCGCCGACCCGCAGCAGTGCCAGCTCCAGCATCGCCCGGTTCAACAGATGGTGCAACGCCCCGTTGCGGTAGAACGCGGCGACGTGGTGACGGCCCGCACTGATCGAGAACACCGGCTCGGTACCGCCGGAGTAGATCGTGACCACACCCGCCTCGGCGAGCCGGTCCAGGGTCATCCGCAGGCCGTGCCGGGTGCGCAGCTCGGCGATCGGCACCGGGACGCCGCGGGCCTCCAGGTAGTCGGCGAGCGGGGCGACGACCTCACGGACCTGCTGCAGGGTCAGCGCCCGGTCGCGGGCGCTGAGCAGCGCGAACGTCGCCAGCGACGTCGCCGTGGCCGGGGTGACCCGGTTGATCCCCGCGCACACCCGGAACGCGACCTTCTCCAACCGGGCCGAACCCTCACCCGCATCGGCCAGCGCCTGGCGCAACGACAGGGGCTCGGCGAACCGGACCCGCGCGGTGCCGACGTGACGGCGCTGCTCACGGAAGTAGCCGTAGAGCCAGCCCAGGCCCTCGGCCTTCTTGTCCCCGCCGCGCTGCTCCGCCGCCATCGCGCCGACCTCGTGCAGCTGGTCGTAGACGATCGAGACCGGGACCAGCACCGCGTCCAGCTCCGGCCGGTCCTCCAGCGCCGCGACCAGGTAGCGGAGCAGGCCGTAGCGCGGGCGCCGCAGCTTGCCGGTACGGCTGCGGCCGCCCTCGATGTACCACTCCAGGTTGAACCGCTTCGCCAGCAGATGGCCGAGGTACTCCTGGATCGCCGCCTTGTAGACGGTGTCGCCGCCGAAGCTGCGCCGGATGAAGACCACGCCGGCCCGGCGGCCGAGCGCACCCATCGGCCAGAACGACAGGTTGTTGCCACCGAGCACGTGGTTGCGCGGGAAGTTGCGCTCGTGCAGCACCTCGGCGAACACCAGCGGATCGGCGTAGGAGCGGTGGCTGGGCAGGAAGACGAGCGCATGCTCCTTGTTGAGCTCGCGCAGCCGCTCCAGCCCGGACTCGTCGACCTGGACGTCCCAGGCCTTGGTGTGCATCGGGCCCATCATGGCCCGGAAGACGTCGATCGCCGGCGGGCTCTGCACCGCCGCCATCTCGTGCAGGCAGCTCACCAGCCGCCGTTCGATCTCGGCCCGGGTCGAGCCGGTCTGGCGAACCAGCCGCTCGACCAGCTTCGGGAACCGGTGCGACGAGGTGATCTGCTCGACCATCCGCCGGGGCACCTTGTAGCGGTCGCCGAGTATCCGGCGCTCCGCACGGTCGCAGGCCAGCACGGCCTGCCGGGCGACGAACCGGGCGAACCCCCCCGATCCGGGGCGGGACCCCTCCTGGACGGCGAACCGCTCCGCCAGGCCGGCGACGGTGGCCGGTTCACCGACGACGACCCGGGCCGCGTCCGGCCGGAACCGGGCCATCGTCGGGTGCAGCGGGGACCAGGCGATCCGCATCGCGGCGGTGGTCGCGAGCCCCCTCAGCTTGCGCAGCGCGCCGGACTCGTCGGGCTCGGGGGTCACCCAGGTGATCCGCGCCGGGATGATCACCGTGTCGTCCCCGTCGAGCGCCGCGCCGAGCGCACCGGGCGCCTCCGGCCCGGCCCCGAGCGGGACCACCCGGGCATCGGGATGCTCCTTCTCCGCCCAGCGCTGCAGGATCGACCGTTCGGTGAAGGAGCGGGGCTGGATGATCACCACCTCGCGCGTCCCGGCCAGTCCGTCGGTCGTCATCGGTCCCCCTCGCGCCGGCCCGCCGCGTCGCGACGCTTCCCCCCGGCACAACGTAGTTACCGCGAGATTGCCGAACAACTTCGCGACACGGTGTGCCAGCCCCGCCGACCTGCGGCTCGGCGGGACGTGCCGATCGCGGCGGCCCGCTGAGCTGCGCCGCGGCGGTGGCGCGCGTCAGACGACGCCGCTCGCCTCGGTGAGGGTGTGCCGCAGGATCCGTTCCATCTCGTCGAACTCGGCCTGCCCGGCGATCAGCGGCGGGGCGAGCTGGACGACGACGTCCCCGCGGTCGTCGGGACGGCAGTAGAGACCGTTGCCGAACAGCGCCCCGGGCAGGTACTGCTTGACCAGCCGCTCGCGCTCCGCGGCGTCGAAGGTCTCCCGGGTGGCCTTGTCCTTGACCAGCTCGATCGCCCAGAAGTAGCCGTCGCCGCGCACGTCGCCGACGATCGGCAGGTCCAGTAGCCGGCGCAGGGTGTCGCCGAAGGCCTGCTCGTGGGCCAGCACGTTGCCGTAGAGGTCCTCGTGCTCCATCAGGTCCAGGTTGGCCAGCGCGACGGCGGCCGCGACCGGGTGCCCGCCCCAGGTGTACCCGTGCGGGAAGCTCACCCCCGGCTGCAGGAACGGCTCGATCACCCGCTCGGAGGCGATCATCGCCCCGAGCGGGCCGTACCCGGAGGTCATGCCCTTCGCACAGGTGATCAGGTCGGGGGTGTAGCCGAACTTCGTGCAGGCGAACGCGTGCCCGTGCCGGCCGAACGCGTTGATCACCTCGTCCGAGACGAGCAGCACGTCGTGCCGGTCGCAGATCTCCCGCAGGCGGGCGAAGTACGACGGCGGCGCGGTCAGGCAGCCACCGGAGTTCTGCACCGGCTCGACCACGACCGCGGCGACGGTGTCCGGGCCCTCGAACCGGATCGCCTCCTCGACCCGGTCGGCGGCCCAGCGGCCCAGCGCCTCGGCATCGCCGTCGAACTCCGGATGCCGGTAGAGGTTGGTGTTGGGAACCCGGAAGCCCCCCGGGGCCAGCGGCTCGAAATCCTGTTTCATCGCGGGCAGGCCGGTGATCGCCAGCGCCCCGTGCGAGGTGCCGTGGTACGCGGTCATCCGACTGATGACCTTGTGCTTGGCCGGCTTGCCGCGCAGCGTGAAGTACTGCTTGGCCACCTTCCACGCCGACTCGACGGCCTCGCCGCCACCGGAGGTGAAGAAGACCCGGTCGAGATCCCCCGGCGCGAGGTGCGCGAGCCGCTCCGCCAGCTCCGCGGCCGGCGGCGTGGTGTACCCCCACACCGGGAAGTACGCCAGCTCCGACGCCTGCCGGGCGGCAACCTCGGCGAGCTCGCGGCGCCCGTGCCCGGCCTGCACGACGAACAGCCCGGCCAGGCCGTCGAGCACGCGGTGGCCGCGGTCGTCCCACAGGTACACGCCCTCACCCCTGGTGATCACCGGGATCGGCTGCGCGCCGTCCCGACCGTGCATCCGGGCGAAGTGCATCCACAGGTGCCTGCCGGCGGCCCGGGCCGCATCGGACATCGGCCGGCCGTCGGAGGCGGGGGTCCGGTCCTCGAGAGCGGTCATAGGGGCTCCTGTCCGTGCCGTCGGTCGCGGTCGTCTCCCCGATCGTCGCGGCTGCGACGCTCCCGACCCGGATACGATTCGTATCGTATGGCCGCACGACCGGAACGGAGTGTCGCGGCATGTACCCGACGATCGCGGACGTCCTGGCCCGACCCGAGGTCCGCATCGGAGGGCCGGTCGTGCGCGCCGGCCGGAACGCGCTGGACACCGAGGTCCGCTGGGTGCACGTCAGCGAGCTGGCCGACCCGGCCGGGACGCTGCCCGACGGCGTGCTGGTGCTGTCGGTCGGACTGCCGGTGGCCGACCCGACCACCGACCCGGCACGCTACGTCACGGCCGTGCGGGCGGCAGGCGCGGTGGGGTTGCTCGTCGAGATCGGCCAGCACCTCACCACCCTGCCCGGCCCGCTGGTGCAGGCCGCCCGCGCCGCCGGCTTCCCGTTGGTCGAGCTGCGCCGCACGGTGCGTTTCGCCGACGTCGTGGCCGGGGCGCTGGAGACCGTGCTGACCGAGCGGCACGACCGGGCGTCGTTCACCGAGCACGCCGGCGGCGTGTTCCGGACGCTGACCCTGCACGGGGCGAGCCCGGAGCGGGTGGTCGCCGAGGCGGCCGCCCTGCTGGAGGGTCCGGTGGTCTGCGAGGACCTGGCGCACCGGGTACTGTTCACCGCCGGGGAACCGGACCTGCGGGACTGGCCGGCCCGTTCCCGGTTGGCCGGACCGGCGGGCCCGGAGGGCTGGCCGACGGCACCGGTCGGCCTGCCGGGTGCGCGCTGGGGCAGGCTCGCCGTCCCCACCCGCCCGGTCCCCGGCGCCGAGGACCGGGTCGCCGCGGTGCTCGCCCACGCGGCGGACGCGCTGTCGCTGCTGGTCCGCGACCGCGCGCCGGGCGGGCTGCTCCGGGCCGCGCACGACGCGCTGCTCGCCGCGCTCGCCGCCGCGACGCCGGTGGACACCGAACGGATCGCCCTGCGCGCCCGCGCCACCGGCATCGACACCACCGCGGCGTTCGAGGTGGTCCTGGTCGACGGTGGGCCGTCGGGGAACGCGCCGGCGGTGGTCCCGGGTGCTGTGGTCGGGACCGTCGACGGCGCGGAGATCGTGCTGGTGCCGCTCCCCCGCCGGGCCGGCACCGGCGCCCGCACCGACGAGCTCGTCCGGCTGCTCCCGCCCGGCACCGTCGTGGCCGTCACCGGCCCCGGCCCGTTCGACCAGCTGCCGGAGCTGCTGCGGGAGGCCCGGACGAGGGCCGATGTGCACCGGTCGACGGCACCGCCCGGCGCCCGGCCCGCGCCGCCGCCGCGGCGCACCGGGCTCGGTGCGCGCAGGCTGGTGTGGCAGCTCCGTGACGACCCTCGGCTGCTCGGCTTCGTCGAGGAGCAGCTCGGGCCGGTGCTCGCACTGCCACGCACCGAACGTGATCAGGCACTGGCCGGGCTGGACGCGCTGGTCGAGGCCGGTGGCGTCGTCGCCGAGTTCGCGCGCCGGATCGGCACCGGGCGTCCCGCCGCCTACGCGCGGCTGCACCGGCTGTCCACGCTCCTCGGCGCCGACCTCACCGAACCCGAGGTGCGGACGTCGGTGCACCTGGCGCTGCTCGGGTTGCGCCGGGCCGGTCACTGACCGCCGCCGGAGACCTCGCAGCGTCCGCGGCCCCTAGCCGAGCAGCTCCAGTTCGGACTCCGGCTCCGGCTCCGGCTCGCCCACCAGCTCGCCGTACAGCGCGGTCAGGGCGACCGCGATCCGGGCCCGGTCGAACCGGGACACCGCGCGGTCCCGCCCGGCGATGCCGTAACCGACCCGCATCGCGTCGTCCCCGAGCAGGTCGCGCACCGCGGCGGCGACCTCGGCGGGGCGGCCGGGCCGGACCAGCAGGCCGGTCACCCGGTCGACCACGGCATCGGCCGCCCCGCCGACCGACGACGCCACCACGGGGCGGGCGCAGGCCATCGCCTGCAGCACCGGGGTCGCCGGGACGTCACGGTCCGGCACGTCCAGTACGACGTCGGCGGACCGCAGCAGCCGGGGCCGCAGCGCGTCGTCCACCGGGCCGAGGAACCGGACCCGCCGGGCGACGCCGACCTCCCTGGCAAGGGCGAACAGCCGGGCCCGATCCGGATCGTCACCCCGCGCACCGCCCGCGACCAGCAGCTCGGCGTCGCGGGTCCGGGCGAGCGCACGGATCGCGGTCCCCACCCCCGCACCCGGCGCGAGCGGGCCGACCACGACCAACCGCGGGTGCTCACCACGGCGCAGGGCCGGGCCGGCCGGGGTGTAGGCGTCGGTGTCGACGCAGGCGGGCACGGTGCGCAGCTGCGAGCGAGGTACGCCTGCGTCGAGCAGGGCGGTGTGCCGGTGGTCGGAGTCGGCGAGCACCATCGCGACCCCGGCGAGCGACCCGGCCGGACCCGGCCCCCCGGCCGGGCACGACGCGACGATCGGCACGCCGGCCGCGGCCGCGCGGGCGACGGCAGCGGGACCCACCGCGTGCACCAGGTCCGGCGGGTCGTCGCCCCAGCCGGTCCCGGTGGCCGGCAGCGGCCGGACCACGAACTCCCCCGGCCCGTCCACCGGCCCCGGGCCGTCGTGATCGTCGGCCCGGTCGGTGAGGAACAGGACGCGGTGACCCGCGACGGCCAGGGCGCGGGCCGCGGTCACGGTCCCGCATCCGTCGGGAACCTCGGACGTGCGGATGACGGCGATGCGCAACGGGCCCTCCTCGGCGTGCACGCTGGGCTGCGGGCACGCGCAGGTGGCTCTACGCGTCGAACACCCGACGGTACCCGCTCCGCGGCGGATCGCCAGCGGGGACGAACCGCTGCAGACGGTGCCGGTGCACCGCCCGGCCCCGTGCGTGGCACGACCCCGGGGTGTCGGCGGCGATGAGCGATCACCGGTGGCGGAGCCGGGCCGCACCAGAGCTGCCGGCCCGCTGCCGGTTCGTGCATGAGGCGGTCGTCCGCCGGGTAGGTTCTGCTCCGACCGACCGAAAGGAGGCACGATGCGCCCCGACACCCCGCTCCCCGAGACCGATCCGGCGGACGCGCTCGAACAGCGGCGTCCGGCGTTCCCCGAGGACGACGACACACCCGTCGGCCCCACCGCCGACCGCGAGGCCGACCCCGCCGATCTCGCGGACCAGTACCGCGACGCCGGCCAGGACGAGGACGCCTACTGACCGCTGCACCCGGGCCCGTCGGCACGACGGACCCACGATCTCCCCGTGACACCCGCGGTGCTCGCGCTGGGGCCGGCCCGAGAACCGGGCGGGGTGGGCGCCGCGGCGCCCACCCCGCGCCGCGGCTCACTCCCTGAGCGCCGCGACCTTCTCGCGAGCCTCCACCTTGCGCACCTCGGCCCGGCGACGACGCGCCCTCCAGGCGATCGCCCCGAGCACCAGTCCGATCCCGAGCAACGCCCAGCCCACCATCCCGAACGCGTGCTCGAACTTCTTTGCGGCCTCCCGCAGCAGGTAGCCGGCCGCGACGTGCAGCGAGGCCCATGCGACGGCCCCGGCCACCACGGCGGGGAGGAAGCGGCGCAGCGGCAGCCCCGAGGCGCCGGCGGCCGCCGGTGTCATCGTCCGTACCACCGGCAGGAACCGGGCGCACAGCACCGCCCACGACCCGTGCCTGCGCAGAGTGCGGGCGGCATCGTCCCATTTGTCCTGCCCCATCCGCCGGATCAGCCGGGAGTGCCGCAACCGGGGACCGAGCCGGCGTCCGATCGTGTACCCGATCGAGTCCCCGCCCATCGCCGCGAGCGCGACGACGCCGGTCACCAGCACCGCCGACGGGACGTCCGGCACCGCCATGGCCGCCGCGATCAGCACGGTCTCGCCGGGTAGTACCAGGCCGACCCCGAGCGTGGTCTCGCCGAGGGTGATCAGGCCCGCGACGAGCACCACCACCCACAGCGGGACGGAGTTGAGCAACTCGATGATCTCGGAGATGGGAGCTCCTCGGCTCGGGGCACGTGCCCTGCACGGGGGTCGGTCCACACAGGGCACGCCGTCGGCGGTCAGGTCGGGCGGGGGGCGCCCGCGGGTTCCGGCCCCGGCGCCGGGTCCCCCCGCAGGGCAGCGCTGCCCGCGCCCGCGCCGATGGCGGGCGCAGTGTCGGCCTCCACAGTGCCCGCTCCGGCGATCTCTCCGGTGTCCGGCGCAACGGATCGTCGGTGGGCGGCTGCTCCGGGGCGGTGAACCCCACGAGGAACCCGGTCAGCAGGCCGCGGTGGTGGTGACGGACGTCGCGTTACCCTTCACCGCGGTCGCCGTACCTGCGTCACGTGCTGGGCATCGGCCCGGCGGACAAGGAGTGAGACATGACCCCTCCCGGACCGACCCAGCTGCTGATCATCCTGCTCGTGGTGGTGCTGCTGTTCGGCGCGAAGAAGCTGCCCGACCTGGCCCGCTCGGTGGGGCGCTCCAGCCGGATCCTGAAGACCGAGCTGAACGCCGGGGACGACAAGACCGGTGACGCGACGCCGCCCCGGGAGCTCCCCGAGGCCGGTGCTGGTCGGGAGCCGCAGCGGACCGAGCCCAGCAGGGACACCCGGCCCTGAGCGAGACCCCGGCCCGGCGCCCCGGCGGGTGCAGGAGACCCTGCGGCTCCCGCACCCGCCGGGATCAGAGCAAGGTCGACCAGTAGTCCCAGAACCGGTGCAGGCACAGCCCGATGACGGCGACGAACCAGAGCACCACCGGTACCGCGTGATACTGGCGCAGCCCGGCGTAGAGCGCCCGGGCGCCGCCGCTGCGGTCGAGCGCCGCGAGCGCCGAGTACCAGAAGATCGGGATCGTGACCGCCCACACGACCATGCAGTACGGGCAGAGCGCGCCGATCCGGTACAGGCTCTGGACGATCAGGTAGTGCACGAACACGACGCCGGCCGCCGAGCCTGCGGTGAGGCCGATCCAGTACCAGGTCGGGAAGCGGGCACCGGCGAGCAGCGCCACTCCGGTCGTGACCACGACGGCGTACGCGCCGATCCCGAGCAGCGGGTTCGGGAACCCGAAGAACTCGGCCTGCTCGGTCGTCATCACCGACCCGCAGGACAGCACCGGGTTGATGCTGCAGGAGGGCTGGTAGGTCGGATCCTGCAGCAGCACGATCCGCTCGACGGTCAGGGTGAAGGCGGCGAGCAGACCGAGCCCACCACCGACGATCAGCAGCCAGGGCAACAGCCGGGGCAGCGGCCCGGGGACCGCGGGTGCGGGTTCGGCGGGCACGCGGGCGAACTCCTCGGTGGGGGCGGCGGCGGTCACGGGTTCACCGCCGCGTCGAGTGCGTCGGTGATGTCCTGCACGGACTCCGGGTTCAGCTTCTCGCCGTTCACGAAGAACGTCGGGGTGCCCTGCACGCCCGCCGCCAGGCCTGCCTCCTCGGCCTGGTTCACCGCCTCCAGGGTGGCCGGGTCCGCGACGGCCGCGTCGTAGGCGGCCATGTCGAGTCCGAGCTCCTCGGCGTAACCGCGGAAGATGCCGGCCGCGTCGGACGATCCGGCCCACTCGGCCTGGGTCTGGAACACCCGCTCGTACATCGGGACGAAGCGGTCCTGACGGTGCGCGGCCTCGGCGGCGACCGCGGCCGGCACGGCGTTGCTGTGGTTGGGCAGCGGGAAGTAGCGGATGACGAACTCGACCCGGTCGCCGTACTGCGCGACGAGCTGGCTCATCACCGGCTGGATCTGGGCGCAGGACGGGCACTCGAAGTCGAGGAACTCGACCATGGTCACCGGTGCGCCCGGGTTGTCGTTGAGCCGGGGCGCCTCGGCCGGGGCGAGGGTGTCGGCGGCGAGGGCACCGCCCGGAGCGGTGTCCGGGGTGTCGGGGCGGGTGGCGAACAGCAGGCCCGCCAGGATCAGCGCGAACGCGCCGACGACGGCGAGGGAGATCTTGACGTTGCGGGTCATCGGGAGGGTGCCTCCACGGAGGGGCCGGCGGGGTGCCGGATCACGGGGGTCGGGGACGGGCGGACCGGGCTCCCGCGGGTCAGTTCCGGTCGACGCAGAGATGCTCGACCGGTGAGGGCGTGCGCAACGTCCGTTCCGGCGGATCCGGTGCGACGAGCGCGGGCGGCGCGGCCGGAGCGTGCGCGACCGGGACGACCGCCGGGGCGATGTCGGCCACCGGCGGCCCGTCGTCCGCACGCCGCGGGACCTGCTCGGAGTCGCCCGCGTGCAGCGTCGAGGGCGGGTGGTACGGGCAGTCGGCGGCACCGAGGGCCGCACCGTGCTCGGGCGGCGGGCCCGCGGCGGCCGGGCCTGCGCAGACCAGCAGCGCCAGGACCAGCAGCAACAGTGAGGCGAAGGCGCGCACCGACCTCACCTCGCTCCTCCGCTCCGGCCACGGCGGATCCCCTGCACCCGCACCACCGACGATACCGACGGCCGCCGTCGCCTCCCCCGCTCCCCCGGGCTGCGGCCGTGCGGGCGGCCCGGATCGACCGGCCGCCGCAGCGGAACACCCGGTCACCGGGCGACTACCGTCGGTGGACGTGAGCTTTCCCGAGCCGACAGCGGTCCGGCGTCCGGCGGGCGCGACCGAGCACGTCGTCACCTCCCGGACCGGGTCCTGGACCCGCTTCGCCGCGCCCGGCGACGCCGTCGGCGGCGGTTTCGGTCTGTTCGAGTCGTGGATCCCACCGGACTCGCCGGGGGCGATGCCGCACTACCACTCCGGTTTCAGCGAGAGCTTCTACGTGATCGAGGGCCTGCTGCGGATCATGACCGGCACGGACCGGACGGACGCCGGCCCCGGTGACCTGGTGCACGTCCCGCCCGGTGGGGTGCACGCGTTCCGCACCGGGCCGGACTCGGATGCACGGTTCCTGATCCTGTTCGTCCCCGGCGCCCCGCGGGAGCGCTACTTCCGCGGGCTGGCCGAGTTCGCGGCCCGGGCGCAGCCTCCCACCGCGGAGGAGGTCGACGCGTTCGCGCTGACCTGCGACCAGGTGAACCTGCGTGACCATCCCGGTCCCTGACCGCGACGCGCACAGGTGTGACCGGGACGCTCCCGATATGGACACCCCCTCCCCCTCCCCCGCCGTCGAGCTGCTGGGCATGATCCAGGCGCACTGGACCACCGACGCGATCTGCGCCGCGGCCGAGCTGGGCGTCGCCGACGTGCTGGCCGGTGGGCCGATCGGCACCGCGGACCTGGCGACGGCGACGGGCGCGCACGCGCCGGCGCTGGACCGGTTGCTGCGCGCGCTCGCCGCGCTCGGCCTGTGCACCCGCGAGCCGGACGACCGCTGGGCGAGCACCCCGCTCGGCGACGCGCTGCGGCGCGACGCCCCCGGTGGGGCGCACGCCAGGGCGCTGCTGACCTCCCGGCTGTGGCGCCCGTTGTGGGACGACCTGACCGCGTCGGTCCGCACCGGCGAGCAGGCCTGCAGCCGGGTCAACGGGCGCCCGCTGTTCGATCACCTCGCCCGCCGTCCGGAGCTGGGCGCGCTCTACGACGTCACCCAGCGCGGTCTGATCGACGACGCCGGTGCGCGGTTCGTCGAGGCCTACGACATCCCGGACGGGGCCACCGTGGTCGATCTCGGTGGTGGGACGGGGGCGCTCCTGCGGCACGTACTGGCGGCCCGCCCGGCCTGCCGCGGGATCCTGGTGGACCTGCCGCAGGTCGCTCGGCGGGCGCGCGCCGAGCTCACGGCTGCCGGTCTCGCGGACCGCTGCGACGTGATGATGAGCAACTTCTTCGAGGCGGTGCCCGGTGGCGCGGACGTCTACCTGCTCTCCTTCGTCCTGCACGACTGGACCGACGACGAGTGCGACGTCCTGTTGCGCACCATGCGCACCGCGACCGGCCCCGGACGCCAGGGGGCTGGTCATCGAGCAGGTGCTGCCCGACGACGGGCCGGGCGATCCCGGCCCCGCGCTGTACGACCTGCACATGCTGGTCGGCACCGGGGGTCGCGAACGGACCCGCACCGAGTACGCGCAACTGCTGGCCGGCGCCGGTTTCCGGGTCGAGTCGGTGATCCCGACGGCCGGGCCGCGCAGCGTGATCGACGCGCGTCCGGTTCCGCACGGTGCGGCCCGCCACTCGCCGAGATGCACCTGAGCGGGAATTGTTGATCTTCGCGGCCCGCTGAGCTGCATCTCGGCAGGTCCCGCAGGGGATGAGCAGCGGGCCTGGTCAGGTAAGGCGGTGCGGCGCGCCAGGTGCTGACAGCCGGAGCGTGCCGATGCCGTCGAGCACCAGCTCCAGACCGACGTCGAACTCGTCGCCGAAGGCGTAACCGGGGCCGATCCGCTCGGCGACGAAACGCGCCAGGTACGGGTACCCACCGTCCGGGAGGCCGGCGACGATCTCCCGGGCGCCGTCCTCGATGGCCTCCGGTGCGAACGGGATCGTGGCCTCCTGCAGCGCGAACCCGTAGACGAACGCGTCGAGCAGGGCGAACGCGTGCCCGGCGGCGGGCACGTCGAACCCGTCGGACAGCAGCGTCCCGAGTACCGCGTCGTGCTGGGCGAGGGTGGCGGGGCCGGGCCGACGGCGGCTCTCGAGCAGCGGCGTCGCCCAGGGGTGGCGTGCCAGCGCAGCTCGTGCCGAGTGGCTGCGCCGGGCCAGCTCGGGCCGCCACGGCCGGCCCGGCACGGGCTCGTCGATCTCGGCGTAGACGGCGTCGACCAGGCCGTCGAGGATCTCGTCCTTACCGGCGACGTGGTGGTAGACCGCCATCGGCGCACTGCCGAGACGGTTCGCGACGGCCCGGATCGTGAGCGCCCCGATCCCCTCCCGGTCGGCCAGCTCGATGGCCGCGGCGAGCACTCGCTCGCGACTCAGCTGCTGCCGCGCCATCGACACCCCCGCTTCCTGGTGGTCATCGCCCCTTGTGGTGACCGTGGCCCGACCGTATCGTACAACGTACGTTTTCGTACTTAGTACAGGAGCTGACGATGCGCGCTGTGGTGCAGGAGCAGTACGGCACGACCGGGGTGTGGCAGGTGGCGGAGCTGCCGGTACCCGAGCCCGGCCCGGGTGAGGTGCTCGTCCGGGTGGCGGCGGCCGCGCTCGATCGCGGCACCTGGCACCTGATGGCCGGTCTGCCGCTCGCGGTCCGCCCGGCCGTCGGGCTGCGTGCCCCCCGCAACCCGGTGCCCGGGCGCGATCTCGCGGGCACGGTCACCGCGGTCGGGCCGGGGGCGAGCGGGTTCGCCGTCGGCGACGCGGTGTTCGGGACGGCGCCGCGGGGCAGTCTCGCCGAGTACGCCGTCGCGCCCGCGGACCGGCTGGCGCACGCCCCGGCCGGACTCGCGCCGGAGGCGGCCGCCACGCTGGGCGTGTCCGGGCAGACGGCGTGGCAGGCGGTGCACACCGCGGGCCGGGTCACCGCGGGTGCATCGGTGCTGGTGCTGGGTGCCTCCGGCGGGGTGGGGACGTTCGCGGTGCAGATCGCCCGCGCGGCCGGCGCATCAGTGACGGCGGTCTGCCGGACCGGATCGGTCGAACTGGTCCACGGGCTCGGCGCCACCGAGGTGATCGACCGCACCACGACCGAGGTGTCGGAACTCGGCCGTCGCTGGGACGTCGTGCTCGACATCGGCGGCAACCCTCCGGTCACCCGGCTGCGCAGGCTGCTCACCCCGCGCGGGACCGCTGTGCTGATCGGCGGGGAGCAGCCGGACGCCCGGCTCACCGGTGGCTACGGCAGACTGCTGCGCGCCGCCGCGCTCTCACCGTTGGTGCGGCAGCGACTCGTCGTGCTGGTGGCGAGCGAGAACAGTACCGACCTGGGACACCTGCGCGACCTGGTCGAGGCCGGTGAGCTGGCGCCGGTGCTCGACCGGACCGTCCGCCTGGCCGACGCCGGCGCCGCGATCGAGGATCTCGGCGCCGGCCGGGCCCGCGGCAAGATCGCCGTGATGATCGGTCCGGGTCAGCGCACGGACCGGCGCAGCGGAACCGGTGCCCACCAGGAGACCGTCCGCCAGAGCCACTCCACCGGCCCGTAGGCGAAACGCCCCAGCCACCACCGGCTGAACAGCACCTGCACCAGCAGGATCGCCCCGGCGAGCACGAGCACCATCGGGTAGCGCTCGGTCCCGGGCAGGCCGATCAGCGGCGCGAGCCCGAGCACCAGCACGGTCGCGCCCAGGTAGTTCGTCAGCGCCATCCGGCCGAGCGGTTCGAGCACCGCGGACAGGGCGGGGCCGGCCGGGGTGCGCAGCAGCAGGGCGAGCCCGGTCACGTACGCCACGGCGACGACCAGCCCGGCTGCCGGGGACACGTGGTCGAACCCGCTGGTCTCGATCGACCCGGCCTGCAGGACCACCAGCGGCACCGCACCGGCCACCGCCACCGCGCACACCGCACCGACAGCCGCCCCGGGGCGTTCCAGGCGCTCCGGGACGCCGTAGGCGGCCGCGGCCATCCCGAGCAGGAACATGCCCGGGATCAGCATCAACCCGCCGTGCGCGACGAACACGGCGAGCCCGGTGGCGGCGATGCCGCCGAGCAGCACCACCACCCGGGGCAGCCAGGACGCGGGCAGCAGGACGACGATCCCGACGATCGCGTAGGGCAGCAGCGCCTCCCCGGGGTGCAGCAGCTGGTGCAGCGCACCGAGCACCCCCAACGCCACGAGCCGGCGCAGCAGCACCAGACGGGGCCGGTCGGTGCGGGTCGCGGCGCGCTGGAGGAAGATCGCGAAACCCAGGCCGAACAGGAACGAGAAGACCGGGAAGAACCGCTGCTGGACGAGCAGCTCGAACCACTGCTCGGTCCCGCCCTCCCAGCCGTCCCGGGCCGGGGAGGACATCCGGGTCAGCGACGGGATGTTGACGACCAGGATGCCGCACAGGGCCAGCCCACGGATCGCGTCGAGTGCCCGGATCCGGGTGCGCTCGGTGTTCGTCGTGCTCACGTCACGATCCCGGCGCGGAAGGCGAGCGCCACCAGCTGCACCCGGTCCCGGCACTGCGTCTTCGCCAGCAGATGTCCGATGTGGGTCTTCACGGTCGCCTCGGAGACGACCAGCTCGGCCTGGATCTCGGCGTTGCTCATGCCCCTGCCGACCAGCACCAGCACCTCGCGTTCGCGCGGGGTCAGGCCGGCGAGCGCGGCCGACGCCTCAGGTGCCGCCGCGGACGGTTCAGGCGCGGACAGCAGCGGCGCGGTCGCCCGGAGCAGCCGCCGGGTGGAGACCGGGTCGACGACCGAGTCGCCCCGGTGGACGGTCCGGACGGCGTCGATCAGCTCCTGCGGCCGGACGTCCTTGAGCAGGAATCCGCTGGCCCCGGCACCGATCGCGGCGGTCACCGACTCGTCGAGGTCGAACGTCGTCAACACCATCACCTTCAGTTCCGGATGTGCGGCGATCGCCCGCCGGGTCGCCTCGATTCCGTCGAGTCTCGGCATCCGGACGTCCATCAGCACGACGTCGACCTCGGTGCGTTCCAGCTCGGCCAGCGCGGCCTCGCCGTCGCCCGCCTGTGCGACCACGGTCAGGTCGTCGCACGAGTCCAGCACCATCGCGAAGCCCGCGCGGACCAGTTCCTGGTCGTCGACCAGCATCAGACGGACGGCGGTCACCGTTCTCCTCTCAGCGGGAGCCGTAGCCGGACGGCCCAGCCGCCGTCCGGATGCGGTCCGGTCTCCACGGAACCGCCGTGCAGGGCGGCCCGTTCACGCATGCCGATCAGGCCGTGCCCGCCGCGCGGCGGGCGCGGGACGGGGCCGCGCGCACCCTCGTCGCGGACCCGGACGACCAGTTCGTCATGAGTCCACTGTAGACCGACGCGGGCAGGGGTGGTGGGCCCGGCGTGCTTGAGCACGTTGGTCAGCGCTTCCTGCACCACCCGGTACGCGGTCAGTGCGCTGCCGCTGCCGATCGGGCGCGGTGCGCCGGTCACGGTGAGCTCGACCGGCAGTCCGCCGGCCCGCACCTGTTCGACGAGTGTGGCGATGTCGTCGGTCCCGGGCTGCGGGCGTCCGGGCTCGTCGGCGATCGGGTCGTCCAGTCCGGTGTCGCGCAACATCTCCAGCAGGCCGCGTACGTCACCGAGAGCCTCCCGCCCGGTGCTGGCGATCCCGGCCAGCACCTGCACCGCCTTCTGCGGGTCGCGCTGCGCGGCGAACTGGCCGCCGTCGGCCTGGGCGATGATCCCGGACAGCGAGTGCGCGACGACGTCGTGCACTTCCCGCGAGATCCGGGACCGCTCGGCCAGCAGCTCGATCCGCACCTCCTGGCGACGGCTCTCCTCCAGCAGACGTGCCCGCTCGCGGAGCTGCTCGGTCCGCCGGACCGCGGCCCGGCGCAGCGATCCGGCCAGCCAGACGAGCAACGCCAGCATCAGCGCGAACCCGAACACCAGCGGTAACACCCACGGTCCGGGCGGGTCGACGGTGGTCGTCAGCAGGGCGATCGCCGGCTGGATCACCGCGCCCAGCCCGATCAGCAGGAACGCGACCGCACCCGCCCAGCGCGGCCCGTAGGCGATCGCCGAGTACCCCATGACCAGCGCCGGCAGCAGGATCACCGCGCCGACCCCGGGGAAGAACAGCTGCGCGGCGGCCGCGACGACGGCGGTGGTGACGGCGGCCGGGATCGGATGGGTCCGTCGGAGCACCACCGGCATGGCGACCAGCACCGCCACCACCAGGGCCACGGTCCGGTCGTCCCGCGGGACCTTGCCCTCGAGCGTCCAGGTGAACGCGACGTACAACAGCAGCGCCGCGAGGACGGCGTCGACCACGACCGGATTGCGCCGGCACAGCGTCACGAACCGCTCGACCACCGTGGGCCGCTCCGCCGCGATCACCGCACGCCCCCGCCGGGCAGCACCGCACGCCCACCGGGACCCTCCACGGCGAGCCATGATGCTCGGTACCCGGTCGCGGTGGTCGGTGACCCCCCGCCCGGTCTGTGCGGCGTCGCTCCCATGGGTACGAGCCTGCCGCTGCGGACCCGTGCCCGCCTCGGAGCACGGGCGGATCCGGACCGCAGGCTCCGCCCGCACGGTCAGACCACGGTCGGAGAGCCGGTCCGAGCCGGCACCGGCAGAGCCCTCCCCGGTGGGGCCGCCTGCGGGTGGCCGGTGCGGGCCGTGCACGGCCCGTCCGCGCGGGGGCTGATCGTCAGGGCGCCACCGGGAGGGTGGCATCGGTGCCGGTGCCGGTGCCCGGGACCGGCGGCGCGGCCGCGGTGGGAGAGGTGGCGCCGGATCCCGGGCCGGGCGCGCCCGGCCGAGGGTCGCCGGCACCCACGCCGTCGTCGCCCGGGGCACCGGCGCCGGGTCCCACCGGCCCGGGCCCATCCGCACCGGACCGATCCCCGCCCGGATGTGCGGAACCCGGGCTTCCGCTCCCCGGCTGACCTGCACCGGGGTTCGCGGTCCCCGGCTGACCTGCACCGGGGTTCGCGGTCCCGGGCTGGCCCGCGCCCGGGCCTGCGGCTCCCGGCTCGCCCGCACCCGAGCCCGCCGCCCCCGGCTCGCCCGCACCGGGGCTGCCGCCGCCGGGCTCGCCACCGGCACCGGGTGGTCCGGCACCCGCCCCACCTGCGTCGAGCTGTCCGGCACCAGGCAGGCCGGCGCCGGGAGTCGCGACGCCCGCCGCCCCGGCACCGGGCAGGGCCGAGCCCGGCGGGCCGGCCCCCGGACCACCGGGAGCGGCGTCGGGCCCACCGGGCCCCGATCCCGAGGAGCCGGACCCGGCCCCGGTCCCCGTGCCGGACCCCGGACCGTGCCCGCCGTCCCCGTGCCCCGCCGCGCCCGCGTCGGGACGCCCGACCCCCGACCCGGGGGGTGGGGCCGCGGCCCGCTCCGGTCGTGCACCCGGGTCGGCAGCTGCCGGACCGGCGGGCCCCGGTGGATCGAGCACCGCGGCCGGTTCACCTGCCCGGGGCCATCCGCCGTCCTGCTGCACGGCCGCCGACGCGGCGACGACCGCCACCGAGGCGCCGGCAGCGGCGAGGAACACCCCGGCCAGCCCGATCCTCAGCGCACGCGAGGCCGGCCGGCCGGGAACCGGCTGCACCCGGAGCTGGGGCCGAGTGCACGACGACGGCCCGACCGGCGGCAGCGGGAGCGGCACCGCACCCGGCGCCGGCGCTGGCGTCGGCGACGCGGGCAACCGCGGTGCAGATGCGGTCGGCAGCGGCGGTGAATCCGGACCGGAGATCGGGGCGGGCCGAACCGGCGGCCTGGGTGGCATCGCCCGGCGGGTGGTGTCCACCACCCGGTCCGGTGCCCGGCGGATCGTGTCGGGGCCGCGATCAGGCGCCGGCGCACCCTCGCCGGCGGGCTCGCCGGAGGTCACCGCCGACCACCGGTGAGCACCTGTCCTGAACCCGGCATCGTGTCCCCCCGTCGCACCGTGTCGAGTCACGCGGTGTCCGACCGACGATCCTCGGCACCCGGGGCGCGGAGTTCCAGCCCTTCCGTCCGAACCTCCACCACCGGTACCGGAACACCGCACGGCCGGGTGAACCCCGCCCGGGAGCCGGGTCGGTAGCGCGCCCCGGGCCGGGGAGCACGACCGCTCCGGTCGCGCCGCCGGCATCGCCGATGCACCGCCGTCGGCGACCGGGGGTCGCGCCGTGGTGACAGCGGGTGGGCGATCAGGGTGTTCTGCGCCTCGAACGGCGCACGACAGCGGGTCGCGGGCCGGCCGATAGGTACGGTGCGTAGCGATCACCAGGGCCGGCCGGGTGGCCGGCCGACGACCGGAGAGGGGCCGACGACCATGGACGACGGTGCCTTCACCGGTTCCCCGCCCCTGCGCGAGGGCCCGGGCTCCGACCCTGGGCCGACGGCGCACGCCAGGCGCTGCGGGCGCGACACGACCGGGCGGCCACCGACGTACGGGCCGCCGGCCGTGCGGGCGACGAGACGGGACTGACCGACGCGACCCGGCGCCTGGAGCGGGTGCTCGCCGATGCCCGCCGCTGTCTGGGCCCGCGCGACGCCGACACGCTCGTCGTGGAGGGCAGCCTCGCCGTCGCCTACCTGCTCGGCGACGACGAGGCCCGCGGCCTCGCGCTGGCCACCCGCAATCTCGCGACGCGCGAGCAGGAGCTGGGTGCCGACCATCCGGCCTCGCTGGCCGCCGCCGACGCCCTCGCCGCCGCACACCGCATCGTCGGGGACCCGCAGGAGGCGATCACCCGGCACCGCGACGTGATCGACCGGCGGACCCGGGTCCTCGGCCCGGCGCACCCGTGCACCATCGCCTCGTGCGCCGCGCTGGCCCTGGCCCGTGCCGACAACGGCGACCTGCGCGGGGCGGGCAGCCTGCTGTCCGCGACCGCCGACACCGCCGAGGCGATCCTGGGCGGGACGCATCCGGTCACCGTCGACGTCCGCGAGCTGCTGGCCGAGGCCACCGCAGCGGGGACACCGGAGCGGCCCGCGGTGGCAGGACCGGTCGGGGAGCCGGCGCCCGACCCGTCGACCGGGGGGTGCTCCCGCTGCTGCCGCGGGTTCCCGGTCCGCGCGGGAGCCACCGGCCGACGCGCCTGGACCGGCCGGTGGCTGCCGCGCCGGTGCACGCCACGACCCGGATCGACCCGACGACGTAGCCGCGGATCCCGGGGCCCACGCTGCCGCCGTCGGAACCCGGCGACCCGCCCGCACGGGCAGGCGGGCTCGGCAACGGAGGTGCCGGCAGGGCAGGCTGTTCTCGCGCGTCCCACCACACGCGAGGAGCCGCACGTGAGCACCGACCTGCACGACCGGCTGGCCGAGGCCGTCCCGCCCGGCGCCGTCCGGACCCGGGCCATCGACCGGCTCGGTATGGCCCACGACGCGTCGCACTTCGCGCGGACCCCGCGGGCGGTGGTGACGGCGACCGGAGCCGATGACGTCGCCCGGCTGTTCCGGGTGTCGGCCACGACCGGTGTGGCGCTGACCTTCCGCTCGGGCGGGACGAGCCTGTCCGGGCAGGCCGTCACCGACGGGATCCTGGTCGATGTCCGGCGGCACTTCCGGGGGATCGAGGTCCTCGACGACGGCGCCCGGGTCCGGGTCGGCCCGGGGGCGACCGTGCGCGCGGTGAACACCCGCCTGGCCCGCCACGGCCGGATGCTCGGCCCGGACCCGGCCAGCGAGGTCGCCTGCACCCTCGGCGGGGTGGTCGCGAACAACTCGTCCGGGATGGCCTGCGGGACGGCCGCGAACAGCTACGCACTGCTGGACTCGCTGCAGATCGTGCTGCCCTCCGGCACGGTGCTCGACACCGGCGCCCACGGCGCCGACGAGGAGCTGCGCAGCCGCGAGCCCGACCTGTGGGCGGGCCTGGCCCGCATCCGGGACCGCCTGCGGAACGACCCGGTCGCCCGCACGACGATCGAACAGCAGTTCGCCCTGAAGAACACGATGGGCTACGGCCTGAACTCCTTCCTCGACCACGACCGACCGGTCGACGTCCTGGCCCGGCTGATCGTGGGCTCGGAGGGAACACTCGCGTTCATCTCCTCGATCACCATGCGCACCGTCCCGGTCCTCCCGCACACCCGCACCGGCCTGCTGGTGTTCGACGACCTGGCCGCGGCGAACCGCGCCCTGCCCTCCCTCGTCGACTCCGGCCCCGCGACGATCGAACTGCTCGACGCCACGTCGCTGCGGGTCGGCCAGGCCGACGCCGACGCCGATCCCCGACTGCGCGCACTCACCGTGCGCGACCAGGCCGCGCTGCTCGTCGAGTACCGCGGACACACCGCCACCGAGGCCGACGAACTCGCCGGGGCCGCCACCGGGCGGATCGCGTCCCTGCCGCTGCAGGGCCCGCGGGAGCTCTCCGGTGACCCGGCCGGCAAGGCCGGGCTGTGGAAGCTGCGCAAGGGCCTCTACGCCAAGGTCGCCGGTGCCCGCCCGTCCGGCACCGCGGCGCTGCTGGAGGACATCGCGGTCCCGGTACCGGACCTCCTGCCGACCTGCGAAGGGCTGATCAAGCTGTTCGGCCGGCACGGCTACGACCACGCGGTGATCTTCGGACACGCCAAGGACGGCAACGTCCACTTCATGCTCACCGAGCGGCTCGGCGACACCTCGGGCCGGGACCGGTTCGGCCGGTTCACCGACGACATGGTCGAACTGGTGCTCGCCCACGGCGGCACCCTCAAGGCCGAGCACGGCACCGGCCGGATGATGACGCCGTTCGTCCGCCGCCAGTACGGCGACGACCTGTACCAGGTCATGCGCGAGATCAAGCGGTTGTGCGACCCGCGCGGGGTGCTCTCCCCCGGCGTCGTCCTCGACGACGACCCCGCCGCGCACCTGTCCGACCTCAAGTCCGCCCCGACCGTCGAGTCCGAGGTCGACCGGTGCGTCGAGTGCGGCTTCTGCGAACCGGTCTGTCCCAGCCGGGACCTGACCACCACACCGCGGCAGCGGATCGTGCTGCGCCGCGAGCTGGAACGGGCCCGGTCCGAAGGTGACGACGCGCTGGTCGCCGAGATCGAGGCCGACTACGCCTACGACGGCGTCGACACCTGCGCGGTCGACGGCATGTGCGCCACCGCCTGCCCGGTCCTGATCAACACCGGGGACCTGGTGCGACGGCTGCGGGCCGAGCGTGCGCCGAAGCTCGCCGCCGGCGGCTGGACGTTCGCGGCGAAGCACTGGGCGGCCACCACCCGGGCGGCGGGCGCGGCGCTGTCGCTGGCACAGCGGCTACCGGGCGCCGGACCCGCCTCGGCCGCGCTCCGCCGCGTCGCCGATCCCGAACAGGTCCCGTTGTGGTCGGCCGACCTGCCCGGCGGCGGTGGTCGGCGGGAGCCCGACGGGCTCGTCACGGCCGACGCCGAACTGGTGCTGTTCTCCTCGTGCACGGGGGTGATGTTCGGCTCGACCGGCAACGGTGCCGCCGACGCGTTCGTCCGGCTCTGCGAGCGCGCCGGGATCCGGGTGACCGCGCCCGACGACCTGCCCTCACTGTGCTGCGGCACCCCCTGGAAGTCGAAGGGCTTCACCGACGGCGCCGCGGTGATGGCACACCGGGTGCTACCCGCGCTCTGGACCGCGACCCGGCACGGCGCGCTCCCGGTCGTCACCGACGCGTCGTCGTGCACCGAAGGCCTGCGGGTGATGATCGCCTCCGGGCCCGCCGAGTACCGGGACATCGAGGTCGTCGACTCCGTCGCCTACACCGCCGAACACCTGCTGCCCGCGCTCACCGGGGCCGTGCACCCACGGCTGGGCCGGATCGTGCTGCACCCCACCTGCTCAGCCACCCAACTCGGGCTCGTCGACCCGCTCCGACGGATCGCCGACGCGGTCGCGGACGAGGTCGTCGTGCCCGATGCGTGGGGCTGCTGCGGGTTCGCCGGGGACCGCGGCCTGCTCCATCCGGAACTGACCGCATCGGCCACCGCGGAACAGGCCCGCGAGATCACCGCGGTGACCGCCGACGGATACGCCTCCTGCAACCGGACCTGCGAACTCGGAATGAGCCGGGCCACCGGGAAGGACTACCAACACGTGATCGAGATCCTGGAGAGACTCACCCGAGGTTGACCCGGACGGGTGGACCAGCAGCCGGGCGCCACCGTCCGCAATGACCGTCCTGAGCACTTTCTCGATCCAGTTCTTGTTTGGGACGGGGAGGACCGGGAAAGAATGGCCCGAACGCGCGCTTCATCGGGGCGGGCGCGCAACGGAAGGGGCCACCGACCATGAGCGCTGTCAGTGCAGGCAGGCCGAATGCCGTGATGGCCGTGGTGCGGGTCGAGGCGCCGGCCGGCGCCGAGGCTCAGACCGTCGAGTCCGAGCTGACCAGGGCGCTGCACCAGCACGAGAAGCGCCCGATGACGGTGGAGCTGTCGCTCGCCGACGGCACCGGGCCGTGGCCGCGCCGCGGGCCCGTCCGTTACGCCTTCGTCGCCGTACTGACCCTCGCCGGGCGGACCGTCCCGGAGCGACTGGCCCACAAGATCGAGAAGGTCGCCCGGAAGGCGATCAAGCGGCGGTTCGGCTGCCCCGCCGGGGTCTCGGTGCGGACCGACCTGAGCGACGCCGAGGCCGGCGCCTTCTGGTACAGCCTGCGCGGGACCCCGCACCGCCCGGCCTGATCCTTCCGTCGCCGCGCCGGCGACCCGCGACCGGACGACGCTCGCGGAGCCCACCTCCGGCCCGGTCGCTCGAGCAGGTGCGCCGTCGGCCTCCGCGCGCCGGGCTGCGTCCGCCCCGGCGCCCCCGGCCGCGTCCGGCTCCGGGTGTCGTGCCGTGGGCCGTCCCGTGCCCGACACCGTGCCCACCGACACCGTGCCCACCGACACCGTGCCCACCGACATCGTGCGCGGGCTCGTGCCCCACCGCGCCCCCGGTTCCGCATCCAAGGCCGCGCGCCCGGTTCGGCGCCCGGGGCCGCGTGCCCGACCACGTGCCCGGTTCGGCACCGGCACCTGTGTCCGACCAGGCGCCCCGCACCCCTGTCCGACCAGGCGCCCCGCACCCCTGTCCGACCAGGCGCCCCGCACCCCTGTCCGACCAGGCGCCCCGCACCCGCGTCCGACCGGCGCCCCGCACCCGCGTCCGACCGGCGCCCCGCACCCGCGTCCGACCGGGCGCCCGGCGCCGGTGTCCGACCGCGAGCCCGGCACCGCGTCCGCTGTTGGTCCGGCCTCGTGCCCGGCTGCGAGACCTCCCCGTCACCCGCCACGTCGGTCCGATGCGCCGCGTCCGGCCCACGGGCCGGGCCGGCCCCGGTTCGACCCGGCCGGCCCGACGGACACGGCGTGGATCGGCCCGGTATCACCCCGGGGCAGGAGCAGAAATCGTCTCAACGATGCTGCGATTTTGTACGGACAAACTCTTGATCTGATGCGAGCGGATGCGTACACCTGTGCGTGGTGCACCTCACTCCCCACTCCGGCTGCACGTCACCACTTCACAGAGAGAACAGATGTTCGATGAGGAGAGTTCGGAACACCTTCACGGTGGCCGTCGCCGCAGCCTCGGCGCTCGCGCTCGCCGCATGCAGCAGCCAGGGCGGCGCGCAGACACAGACCGACGCGACCGACCAGAGCTACGTCATCGCGATGATCACCCACGAGGCGCCCGGTGACTCCTTCTGGGACAAGGTGCGTGCCGGAGCCGAGCAGGCGGCCGAGAACCTGGGCGTCGAACTGAGGTACTCGAACAACCCGGACGGTGGCCAGCAGGCCACGCTCGTGCAGAACGCGATCGACTCCCAGGTCGACGGCGTCGCGGTGACGCTCTCGCAGGCCGACCAGGTCGGTCCGGCCGCGCAACGGGCGGTCGAGGCAGGCATCCCGACCGTGGCGTTCAACGCCGGGATCGACGACTACGCCCGCTACGGCGTCGGGATGTACTTCGGCTCGGACGAGAACCTCGCCGGCCGCAGCGCGGGCGAGCGGATCACCGAGGCAGGTGGCGGCAAGGCCCTCTGCATCATCCACGAGCAGGGTTCGGTCTCCCTGGAGGCCCGATGCGCCGGGGTGCTCACCACCTCCCCGGGATCGGAGAACCTGCAGGTCAACGGCACCGACCTGCCATCGGTGCAGCAGACGATCGGCGCGAAGCTGCAGCAGGACCCGTCGATCACGCACATCGTGGCCCTCGGCGCACCCGTCGCCCTCGCCGCGACCCAGGCTGCGGCCGAGACCGGCAGCCGGGCCGAGGTGATCACCTTCGATCTCAACGCCGACGTCGCGACCGCCGTGCAGGACGGCCGGATCGCCTTCTCGGTGGACCAGCAGCCCTACGTCCAGGGATACATGTCGGTGCAGAGTCTCTGGCTCAACCTCACCAACGGCAACGACCTGGGCGGCGGCAAGCCGGTCCTCACCGGCCCGTCCATCGTCGACAGCAGCAACATCGCCGAGATCGCCGGGTACGCGGCGAACAACACCCGTTGAGCCCCCGGGAGCACCTGCGATGAGTGTCGCCACCCCACCCACCTCACCGCCCGTGTCCGGCGGCCGCGCCCCCGTGCAGCGTTCGCTCGGCGCACGGGTACTGGCCCGCCCGGAGATCGGCGCGACCGCGGCCGCGATCGCGATCTTCGTCTTCTTCTTCGCGGTCGCGCCGCCGTTCCGCTCCGTCGAGGCGCTGTCCACCGTTCTCTACTCGGCGTCCACGATCGGCATCGTGGCGCTCGGCGTCGCCCTGTTGATGATCGGCGGCGAGTTCGACCTGTCGTCCGGCGTCGCGGTGACCACGGCCGCACTCGCATCGGCGATGATCAGTTTTCAGCTCTCGCTCAACGTCTGGGTGGGCGCGGCGGTCAGCCTGGCGATCGCGCTCGCGATCGGCTTCCTCAACGGCTGGCTGCTGGTCCGGACGAGATTGCCGAGCTTCCTGATCACCCTCTCCACGTTCTTCGTGCTGCAGGGTGTCAACCTCGGTGTCACCAAGCTGGTCACCGGCACCGTCGCCACCGACAACATCTCCGACATGGACGGGTTCGCCTCGGCCAGGGCGTTCTTCGCCGGCGACGTACCGCTCGGCTTCATGACGGTGAAGATGTCGGTGCTGTGGTGGCTAGTGCCTTGTCAGGCAACGTTCGGTAGGTAATCGGGTCTGCGGATCTTGGACTCGGGTGCGAAGCGCCGTTTCGGGGTGGCGTGGCGGTTGGC